>CAYOIL010000043.1:15325-19531 GCA_964403985.1 uncultured Saprospiraceae bacterium | reverse complement strand
ATTTATGCACAAAGAGGACACGGTCGAAGATCCAATTTATTCTCAGACTTTACTTTTGCTGTTTGGAACGAAGAGAAATTAGTCCCATTTACAAAAGCATATTCAGGACTTACAGATGCAGAGTTTAAAGAAATCACCGCTTGGGTAAAGAAGAATACCTTGGAAAGATTTGGTCCTGTTAGTTCCGTTAATGCGGTTCATGTTTTTGAATTAGCTTTTGAAGGAATTCAAAAAAGTACAAGACATAAAAGTGGTGTTGCCCTTCGTTTTCCTCGTATCAAAAGATGGAGAAAAGATAAACCTGTATCAGAAGCTAATACATTGGATGATTTAAAAAAACTACTGAGATAACCACAAAATCATTTTAACCCGAATTACCTTTTAAAATTTAATTCTCCCTCACTTTCACTTCTAAAATAATAAGTTCATTTTCATAAATTAAACTACTTTACAAAAATTCTATTTATGTACAAGGACCTTATTTCTTACGAGTTAGCTGATGGAGTCACAGAAGCCCAACTTCATGAAGTCGCTAATAACGTTTACGCTGACTGGATGAAAAATCAACAGGGTATCTTAGGATGGGAAATCAATAAGAATTCCGATGGTTCTTATACTGATATCGTAAGTTGGGAAAGTAAAGCCGATGCTGCTTTGTCAAATGATGATATGAAAAACAATTCACATAGCGCGGCTTGGATGGCGTGTTACAAAATGGAAACTATAAAATCAGTCAACCTCACTTCCACATTTAAAAGGTAACTTACTTCCCTTTTCCGAAATCGGTTCTGATCGTGTAAGAAAACTTTGCAACTAAGCTTTGTTGTGGGACTTCATTAAACTCAAACTGTCCAAATTTATCAAGAGCTGTTTCATTGTTATACACAACAAATAAATCTACCCCTTCCCTAGGATTATATCGCAATCGGAAATTCCCTAGTCCTACATTTCCTTCACTTGTCGCTTGGAAAAAGCCACTCAAAGACAACTGAGTCGAAAAAGTATATAAAAATTTAATTCTTGCCAGATGAACGTTTCGAATATTTCCAGAATTCCATCCATCAATAAAAATTGGATTGTAATTGTAAAACACACCCAGTGATAAATCTGAAAAGACAAAGCCACTAAACTCATTCGTCACACTTCCAAATTTCGAATTGAAAAAATCTCCACCTCTCACATTTAAACTGTAGAAAAAACGAGCTGCACCCGGAGAATTATAAGAAGCAGACCAAACATTAATAAAATATGCTCCTTCATTAACTATAACATCTTCTACTATCTCTACTGGCTCAAACAATCGTTCTTGTCGAATATACGTGAATGCACCTAAACCATGTCCTGTCTTCCATTCGATATCATAACTTACTCCTGAATTCAAGGTTTCCCATGCCTGCTGACCATTTTTAAAGAATCCAAAATTATACATTCTAACATTATTCTGTAAAATAGAACTCTCTTCCTTAGCTTGCCATCCATAGCCGAAAATGGCAAAGATTGAACTATTATCTTGCCTACTTTCGAATCCCATTTCTGGATTATAATCTCTTCCTATTCTAGACAATGCTAAATCATAAGTAAATCCATTAAACTGAAATTTCTCTAGATTTATAAATAATCTAGTTGGATCTAAACTCAACAAATTATTCTCATATCCTTCCGTTAAAGATTGTGCAAGTCTAATTTGAAGAATATTATTCGCAGCTAATCTTAAAGTACCATCTACTGCATATGTTGTATTATAATCTCCTTTAAAGTCGGTTTTATTAGTAGAAATTAATCCTACATAGGATTGCTTATTTAATACTTGTCTTCTTAACCTAATTACTGAAAAATTATTTTTTGGGCTCCAGCCATTTCCCTCTCTTGTAGTCATATTAATTAATCCTACATCGAACTTTCCTACTCTTCCTGTCAATCTCCCACCTCCTAAAATATTTTCAAGATTTCCATCATCATCAATTCCTATTCTCCGACTATAAAAAACTCTATTTGATCCTCCTACACGTAAATCGAAAATAGACGCGCGTTCTTGAAAAAACTGTCTCTTTTCAGGAAAAAACAAATCAAATCTTGTAAGATTTACCTGTGCATCATCAGCTTCTACTTGAGCAAAGTCAGTATTAAATGTAAGATCCGCCGTTAAATTACTTGTCACATTATATTTTACATCAAGGCCACCAGCAAATACATTATTAGTCGTAAATGCAGGATCAGAAGTTTCATCATATGCTCTATTGTGACCTGCTAGCAAATAAGGCGTTATGTAAACTGGATTGGAATTTTTAATGCCGTCGATTCGAACCAATTGAGCTTGTGAAGGCTTGAAAGTACTCCACCCTCCCCAATTATTTGGAATATATGGCCAAGTATCAATTTCATTATATTGTGCATTAGCTCTCCATACAATAAGGCCCATTTCTGCCACACCCTTATCATTTACTTGAAACTTCAAAGACGAAAAGGGAATTCGCATTTCAATTGTCCAACTTTCCAGTTCTTTTGAAGTTTTAACATCCCAGTAAGTATTCCAATCAAGATTAATTGGAAAGTCTCCGACTGCATCTTCAAAGACAGCAAAATCACTTCGTAAAGCCGAGGGTGTTGAAAAAAATCCAAGTGCGTTTTCACCATCTTTATAACTATCAATTAAAAGTCCTAGCCAATCTTGTTGAAGTGAAAATTCATCCCTTTTTTTACTTCTGTCAGCAATTTTCTTCCCTTGGAGTCTTGCTGCTAAATAAAGAAAGTCATCATCATAAGCAACATAGATTTCCTCCTTTTCATTGGGTGGAATATTACTTTTGGGTACAACCTGAGTTGTATTAAATAAGTTAATGTCGGACCACCAAGATTCATCTAGTTTTCCATCAAAAACAACATCTCCTTTTACCCTTTGTATATCAACGGCTTGCGGAATGGCCACAAATGATAATAAACAAAAAATAAGAATAGAAAATAATACTTTTGAATTCATTCACTGTTACTTTTAATGGTGCAAAATTACTTAAATTAATAGGACTTAGTCTTACCTTCTTATCGTTCATTTAACCTACTCGGAAAGGACAGTTTTGCTAAGAAAATAAAATGCATATACATCTTTAACCTACAATTCGTTTCAACTTACTATTTTTGCCGCCTATGTATAAAAACAAAAAAGTTATCGTAGTTCTTCCTGCTTATAATGCAGCACTTACTTTGGAAAAAACGTACAATGAAATCCCTATGGATTTAGTCGATGAAGTTATTCTTTGTGATGATGCAAGTAAAGACGAAACAATTGAAGTAGGAAAGAAACTGGGTATAAAACATATCATAGCCCATGAAACAAACAAAGGCTATGGTGGTAATCAAAAATCTTTATACAATAAGGCCCTTGAACTTAATGGAGACATTGTGATCATGCTTCATCCAGACTATCAATACACTCCGAAGTTAATACCATCAATGGTAAATATTATCGGTGATGAATTATTTCCAGTAGTTTTAGGATCGAGAATACTAGGAAAAGGAGCTTTAAAAGGTGGAATGCCTCTTTATAAATTTATTGCAAATCGTTTTCTAACTCTTACTCAAAACTTACTAGTCAGTTACAAATTATCTGAATATCATACAGGTTACAGAGCTTTTAGTGGCGAGGTTTTACGGAGTATAGCATTTAATAACAATAATGATGATTTCGTGTTTGATAACGAAATGCTTTCACAGATTATTTATAAAGGCTTTGATATCGCTGAGGTTACTTGTCCAACAAAATATTTTAAAGAAGCATCTTCCATTAATTTAGCTAGGAGTACAAAATATGGCCTTGGGGTTTTACGTGTTTCTCTAGTTCACAGATTAAGTAAATGGGGCCTTGCAAAATCAAAAATTTACGCTTAATTTTTGATAGATTTATTGGTTATATTCCATTCAACTTTGCTTACTAGACATTATATGTAAGGTTTCTACTCAATCATTATCTTAGATAGTAACATCGAAGATATATGTGAAATTCAATTAGAATAAAATTATATAATCGCTTTTTCTTACATTTATCCTTACGTTAATCAACTTGAAATGAATGAGCAAAAACTCGTATAAAAACTTTAATCCATCTTCATTAGATTTTTCTTTGACCACTAAAAAAGAAAAAGTAGAACAATGGGAAACATCGGAAGGATATGAGATTCCTTCTGAATACACGGTTAAGAAAGACGCTTTCCA
>CAYOIL010000043.1:0-15315 GCA_964403985.1 uncultured Saprospiraceae bacterium | reverse complement strand
ACCATTTACGAATGGTCCTTATTCAAGTATGTACCTAGGGCGACCTTGGACTATAAGACAATATGCAGGTTTTTCTACAGCTGAGAAGAGTAATGCTTTTTACAAAAGGAATTTGGCTCAAGGCCAAAAGGGTTTATCTGTTGCATTCGATTTAGCAACACATAGAGGCTATGATAGTGATCATCCTCGAGTGAAAGGAGATATTGGGATGGCAGGTGTTGCTATTGACACGATAGAAGACATGAAGGCATTATTCAAAGACATTCCCTTGGATAAAATGTCGGTTTCAATGACAATGAATGGTGCTGTTATTCCTATTATGGCTTTCTACATTGCTGCTGCTGAAGAGTCAGGAGTAAATAAAAAAGATCTCGCTGGTACCATCCAAAATGATATTCTTAAGGAATTCATGGTAAGGAATACATATATCTACCCTCCTGGGCCATCAATGAAAATAATTTCGGATATATTCAAATATACAAGTAAGCACATGCCTCGTTTCAATTCAATATCTATCAGTGGATATCACATGCATGAAGCAGGTGCCCCAGCAGATCTTGAATTGGCTTATACATTAGCTGATGGTGTTGAGTACTTAAAAGCAGGAATTAAAGCAGGATTAACTGTTGATCAATTTGCACCTAGATTTAGTTTCTTTTGGGGAATAGGGATGCATTTCTACATGGAAATTGCTAAAATGAGAGCTGGAAGAAAACTTTGGGCAGAATTAGTAAGTCAATTTAATCCCCAAAATCCTAAATCTTTATCATTAAGAACACATTGTCAAACATCAGGATATAGTCTAACCGAGCAAGATCCTTATAATAACATTGCCAGAACCTTAATCGAAGCCACTTCAGCTGTTTTGGGTTCAACCCAAAGTTTACACACGAACTCACTTGATGAAGCCATAGCTTTACCATCGGATTATAGCGCTGCGATAGCTAGAGAAACACAGAAATATCTACAAGCGGAAACTGATCTTACTGATTATATCGATCCCTTTGCGGGTTCAGACTATGTAGAACATCTTACTGAAATGCTTTATCAAAAAGCAAAAGGACATATTGCTGAAATCGATGAACACGGCGGAATGGTAAAGGCTATCGAAAAAGGTATTCCGAAACTACGAATAGAAGAAGCCGCAACTAAACGACAAGCTAAAATTGATAGTGGAGATATAAAAGTAATGGGTGTGAATTTTTATCAACCTGAAAACGAAGATCCTATTGATACTTTACAAGTTGATAACAATAAAGTTCGAAAAGATCAAATTACAAGAATTCAGCAAACAAAAGCATCAAGAGACGAAAAAGCTGTTCAAGAATCCCTAGAAAAATTGCATGAAATAGCAAAAACTGGGGATGGGAATCTCTTAGAAATAGCGGTAACTTGCGCTAAAAATAGAGCGACATTGGGTGAAATTTCTATGGCGATGGAAAAAGAATTTGGTCGATATAAAGCACCAAATAGACTAGTTTCAGGAGTGTATAATAAAGCAATGGAAAATAATAAACAAGTTCAATTAGCCAGACAGAAAACCAATGAATTTGCTGAAAGATATGGCAGAAGACCACGTATTCTTATAGCAAAACTTGGACAAGATGGACACGATAGAGGAGCAAAAGTTGTTGCAACTAGTTTCGCTGATATAGGATTTGATGTAGATATAGGGCCTCTTTTCCAAACACCTGAAGAAGCTGTAAAACAAGCAATGGAGAATGATGTACATATTTTAGGTATATCATCATTAGCTGCTGGCCATAAGCAACTTGTTCCAGAAACAATACAAGCTTTAAAAGATATTGACAAATCACACATTATGGTGGTTGTAGGCGGTGTAATTCCTAGAAAAGACTATCAATATTTATTTGACGCCGGAGTTGCTGCCGTTTTTGGACCAGGAACTAATATTGCCGAAGCGGCTATTGACCTTATGGAACTTTTTGACTAAATCCACCATCTAAAATGCTACTGAATTATTCAACTTCTCTCTTTATATAACAATATTTAAATCCTTTCCTTTGAAAAATTCTCTTTCTTTAATTTTCATTTGCTTTTCTCTAACTCTATTTTCTCAAACTCAAGGAAACATATTTGAAAAATTTACACCTCAATTTTTCAATATCGATGGATATAAAATTAATGTAGAAACTTTTGGAGAAGGTGATCCTATATTCTTTTTCGCTGGAGGCCCTGGAAATTCACATGACTATATGGAAGGTAACTTTGGTCAATATCATAAAACTAATAAATTGGTTTTTATCGATATGTTAGGTCGAGGAATGTCTGATGATGCTAAAGACGTCTCCGAATATTCAATATTGAATGACGTACATATTACTGAGGAGGTTAGAAAGAAACTAAATCTCAACAAAATAATTCTTGTTGGACATTCTTACGGTACAGTAGTAGCACAAGCATATGCTATAAAACATCCCCAAAATGTATCAAAGATGCTTCTTATTGCTGGATTTCATAGTGGTGAAATGTGGCAAGCTAACTGTGATAGTTACAATCATTATGCACAAACACATTTTCCAGAAAAATGGAAAAAAGTTGATTCTCTAAGAGCATTAGGTTATGTTTCAAGCGATCCTGTTTTTAGTAAGCATTATGGAAGTTTTCCTACTAAATATATATACTATCACAACACCAAACTGAAACAAAATGTACCAAAGACTAAATATAGAGGTTGGAATAATGATGTGTATTATGGAATCATTGGAAGAGACGCAGATTTTTTTGTTGGTGGAGATATGATTGATACAGACTTCCGAAAAGATCTTAAGAATTTAAATTTCCGAACGTTAATTGTAGCTGGCAGATATGATGGCGTTTCTACTCCAGAATATAATATCCAATATAAAATATATATGCCACAAGCCAAGTTTGTTATGTTTGAACAAAGTGGACATAATCCCTACTTAGAAGAATCGGAAAAATTCTATTCACTTATGGATGCCTTTCTTACCGAATAAGAAAAAAATCTGCTAAGATTAACTTGCGTATGTATTTTGTTGATTTGCAATTGATAAAAAAACAACCTTGTGTTTTCAATTCACGAATAGCGTTTTCTCGAATTCAGCTTTCTATGCTAAAACAGCTCCTGAAATCCTTTCTCGCTGCGACTTAATTCCTTTGTCACCATAGTATTCATCCAACGTTTTCAAGCTATCAACAATTCCCGCAGGACCAATCTCAATAATCCTATTGGCAACTGTCTGTGCAAAATGATGATCATGAGTCGTTAGAATTACAGTCCCTGGATACGAAATTAACGAATTATTAAACGCCGTAATTGACTCTAAATCCAAGTGACTTGTTGGCTCATCAATCATAATTAAATTTGCCTCTGCCATCATCATTCTCGAAATCATACATCGTACTTTTTCCCCTCCTGATAATACATTAGACATCTTAAATATCTCATCTCCTGAAAACAACATCTTTCCTAGAAACCCTCTTATATATTGCTCATCCTTGTTCTCACTATATTGACGAAGCCAATCCATAAGACTCATTGGTTCTTCATCGAAAAACTCACTATTTTCTAACGGCAAATAAGCCGTTGTAATCGTTTGCCCGAATTCCACACTTCCAGTATCTGCCTTAAGCTTATTATTTAAAATATCGTAAAAAGCAGAACTCGCTAAACCATCTTTTGCAAGTAGAACTACTTTGTCTCCTTTATTTATAGTAAAATCAACATTAGAGAATAATGGCTTCCCATCTAATGAATAAGACAAGTTCTTAACCGATAAAATTTGATCTCCAGCTTCTCTTTTTCTTGTAAAGATAATTCCAGGATACTTTCTACTTGATGGCTTGATTTCCTCCAGATTTAGCTTCTCAAGCATCTTTCTTCTACTTGTCGCTTGTTTAGATTTTGATGCATTAGCACTAAATCGATCGATAAAGGCCTGCATTTCTTTACGCTTATCTTCAACCTTTTTGTTCTGATTTAATTTTTGACGTAATGCCAATTGAGAACTTTCGTACCAAAAACTATAATTTCCTGTAAATGTAGAAATCTTAGAAAAATCAATATCTACAATGTGTGTGCATACTGTATCTAGAAAGTGTCTATCGTGAGAAACTACGATGACTGTATTTTTAAAATCTAGAAGAAAGTCTTCTAACCAACCTACTGTTTCTATATCTAGGTCATTGGTAGGCTCATCCAAAATAAGGATATCTGGATTACCAAAAAGTGCCTGAGCTAATAAAACTCTTACTTTTTCATTTCCATTAAGATCCTTCACTTCCATAAAGTGCTTGTCTTCATGGATTCCAATCCCACTCAATAAAGAGGCAGCAGCAGGTTCTGCATTCCAACCATCCATTTCTGCAAACTTTTCTTCAAGTTCACTTGCTTTTACACCATCTTCTTCTGAGAAATCTGGCTTCATGTAAATAGCATCTTTCTCTTGCATGATTTTCCACATCTCCTCATGACCCATCATTACCGTATCGATCACTCTTACTTCATCGTATTCAAAATGATTCTGTTTTAGAACAGCCATTCTTTTTCCAGGCTCAACAGAAATAGTCCCTTTATTCGCATCTTTCTCTCCTGTAAGGATTTTAAGAAAAGTAGATTTACCTGCGCCATTAGCACCGATTACTCCATAACAGTTGCCTTCTGCAAATAAAACATTCGCTTCATCAAATAGAATTCTCTTCCCGAATTGTAACGAGAGATTTTGAACTTGAATCATAAATTGAAAGTATAATTGGGGTGATTAAATACCGAGCTTTGTCTTTACTAATGGTGTAATATCTTGCGTTTCTAGTCCATATAATACTCCACCTAAACTAGTATCAAATATCATAGTAAATCCATTCTCTTCTCCTACAGCTTTTACTGCAGCTTCAACCTCCATAAGAATTGGGGCATACAACTCTTCCCTCTTTAATTGAATCTGACGCTGTAAGTCATACTGTAACTGTTGTAATAACTTTTCTTTTTCCGCAAGAACCATTTGTTCTTTTTGAAGCTGAACCTCTGAATAATCTTGACTTTGAGCTTTCATTATAAAAGCTTCATATTCTTTTTGAAAAGATGCAGTTTTAGTTTGAAACTCAACTTCTTTTGTTTGTTGAAATTCCATTACTTGTTGATCTGCTTGCTTTACTTTCGGGTAATCTATTAGCAATGCCGAACTATTTAAATGTCCTAGTTTTTGGGCTTGACCCGCTACTAAAAACATCATCATTACTGCTGTGGCAATTATTCTTATCATTTTTGAACTCTTTCTATTATACATGCTTGAAAATAAATGAATTACAAGATTACTTCCTATATTTCATTTTGACCGCAAATGTACACATTTGTTAATATATGTACCAACTCTGAGCATAAACTAATAATTCGATTAAGTAATAACTTAACTAAAATTTAAAGCCTAGACTAGCTTGTAATGAAAAATTTCTATCGAAATCTTCTCGGAAAATATACCCATTGAATTCGTTAATTTCAAAATAATCAACATCGGCCTTATCATTAGTAACATCAATTAAACCATACATTCCTGTTACACCTACATATAAAGACTTATTAAGAAAAAAAGAAAATCCTCCTTCTAAGCCGGCATCAAACCAATTATATCTAGTAGCTAATTTTTCCGACTCATCTAATTCATAATATCCTGAAATTGATCTTGACATCGTTATTCTTTCAATGTCTCCATCAACATCCAATGCAACCGTTAAACCTTGATTAGACTTAGATTGTCTTACATCATCTGAATAATAATTCGCATCAATTGCTTGGAAAAAACTGTAGTTTTTTAAATCTCCCTCTTCTATGTCTCCTCTTGGATTGGGATCGGTAAAATCGATTGATCCTCCTGCAATAGGTAAAATTAAAAACTGAGTATAAACCCCAGCATAAAGCTCTAATTTCTTATGCGGCTTAACAAAAACCATAAATGGTAAATGGATATAAGAATTGTTTATATCCAATTCTCTAATCATTTTTCCTCTTCTTACTTCTCTATCTAATCCGTATCGAAATACATATGGAGCATCATCACTTTCGAATTTATACCTAGTCCCAATTTGATTATATGCAACCTCTGTTCTAAAACCAAAGTTGTCATTTAAATGATAGGCAAATGTTACTCCAAAATGGATACCATTATTAAGGATATAAGACTCTGAATAATCTGCATTATTATTAAGCGGCCCCATAAAAGAAGAATAGTTCAGTCCACCTCTAATACCAAATTTATAGTCTTGAGCTTCTAAAGATTGGTTAAGACCTAAAAGAGCAACAAAAAGGAAAATTAAAAGAAAATATCTTTTCATAAATATAAAATTGTTCAGCTTAGTAACGTTAATAATATAAGTTTCGATGTGTGATTCATATTTTTAATGCACGAATTCAGCACATGCTTTCCACAAATTATCAGCCCGCAAAGGTGCAACAATATTATGAATTTCTTGTGTTACAGGATGTGTGAATCTAAGTGAATAAGCATGTAGATCTATTGATCTGTCAGGATTCTTACGTCTAGCTCCATATTTCACATCCCCTTTTATTGGCATTCCTGCATGACTGAGCATGCACCGTATCATATGAAATCGCCCTTGCTTGATGATTACTTTAAGACAATCATACTTATCTGTAGCTCCTATTCTAATATAGGACAAAGTAGCCTTTTTTCCTTTTTCATTAACAAACGCCTTTCTTAATTTACCATTTCTAACAAGCTTCTCTGAAATCGTAGCTTCTCTTTCTGCAACTCCTTTTGTTACAATAGCTATATATGTTTTTCTAATTTTTTTATAGCGAAAAAGTCTAGAGAATTGCTCGGCTGAATTTGGGTTTTTTGCAACCATAACCAAACCACTTGCGACTTGATCAATTCGATGAACAAGGTGTAATCTCTTCCCTTCCAGTGAAGATAAAATTGTCGTATCTTCATCATTTTGAGAGTCAACAGTAACACCAGCAGGCTTGTTGACTATATATAAATAATCGTCTTCAAATAATATTTCCATTAGTCTATTTCTTCATAATCAGTGTATTGATCTGGTTCTTGATCATTATCTGGATTATCAATTTTCTTTTGGGAGGTATCCCAAAACCTATACATTAACATAACTATAACTCCTACTAAAAGAAATTTAATCATACACTAAGAATTTCAATTTAAAAATCACAATCGATTGTAATTCCTGAATATCTTTATTAAATAAGACGAATAATTATTTATACATTAAACAAAGATGACATATAAATTATACAGTCAAGCATGAATGACATATTAAATGAGAACAAATTTACTACATTTGTAGCGCATTAATTTTCGGTGCAAAGCTAAGAATCATTTATGTTAACAACTAAGAAATTAATCAATATTGCCGGATGGATCGTATTTGGCATTGCGACAATAGTATATTTCATGACCGCTGAAAGAGTGGGAAGTTTATGGGATTGCGGAGAATTTATTCTAGGAGCCTATAAATTACAGGTAGTTCACCCTCCTGGAGCGCCTTTGTTTATGATTATCGGTAGAATGTTTACTTTGATAGGAAGTATATTTTCTTCTGATCCTTCAGCAATTGCTTTTTCTGTGAATTTGATGTCGGGAATTTGTACTGCCTTTTCAGCAATGTTTGTTGCTTTTACAACTTCTATTTTAGCCCAGAAAGCTTTGTCTAAAGCTGAAGAAGATATAACGCAAGGGGAAAGCTATGCTATTGCAGGCTCTGGTCTTGTTGCAGGACTAGTTACTGCTTTCTGTACTTCAATATGGTTCTCTGCAGTAGAAGGTGAGGTATATGCAATGAGTACTTTCTTTACAGCAATGACCATATGGTCAGCAGTAAAATGGTATTCATTACCCGATGAAAAGCAGCATGATAGATGGTTAGTATTTTCACTTTTTTCAGCTGGGTTATCAGTAGGTGTTCACTTATTAAGTTTACTTGCTTTGCCTGCTTTGGGTATACTATTTTATTACAAGAAATTCAAAAATCCCAATATTCTCGGTGGTTTAGTATCAATAGTTTGTGGCGTCGTATACATGGTTTTTATTCAAAAAATTATAATTGCGGGTGTCCCCAAAATGTGGCAAGTACTTGAAAAAGTCGTAGTTAATGATATAGGAATGCCATTTCACTCAGGATTAATTCCTTTAACTCTTATTTTAGGAGGCTTAATAGCTGCACTTCTTTTCTTTTCTAATAAAAATAAATTATACTACGTTCAGTTATTTACAATCATAGCAACACTTAACCTTATTGGGTTTTCACTTATAGGTGTTATTGTAATTCGTGCCAATGCTGATACTCCAGTAAATATGAATGTACCTAGTGATGCGATGAGATTGCTACCATACATCAATAGAGAACAATATGGGGATCGTCCACTTCTTTATGGCCCTCACTTTATGGCTGAGCCCCTTCAAGGAAAACAAAAAATAGAAAAAGTATACGGTAGAAAAGGCGATAGATATGAGCATGTAAGCGATAAAATAAGCTATACATACAGTAATAAAGACAAAATGTTTTTACCTCGTATGGCCGATAGGACACCAAGTAGAAAAGCAATTTATAATTACTGGAGAGGAAAACCAGGTAATTCAAAACGAGCTCCTACTTCAGGTGAAAACTTTGCTTTCATGATGCAATATCAAATCAACTGGATGTATATGAGGTATTTCATGTGGAACTTCGTTGGTCGTCAAAATGGAGATCAAGGATATTTTGCAGATGATAAAGCTAGCGGTAATTGGCGTTCTGGTATAGATTTCTTAGATGGATTATACAATACTGAATTTGAACCAGACAGACTAAAAAATTCAAAAGCAAATAATAACTATTATTTCCTTCCTTTGATTTTTGGATTAATAGGATTGTTTTGGCATTTATTAAAACGGCCCAAAGATTTCCTATTCTTAGCCATGTTATTTATAATCACTGGTATCGGTATTATAATATATTCGAATCAACCTCCTAATGAGCCAAGAGAAAGAGATTATGTACTTGTAGGTTCCTTTTTTACATTCGCTATGTGGGCAGGAATGTCTGTAATGGCAATTTTCAACTTGTTTAGAAGCAAATTAAAATTGAATGGAACAATGGGTGCAGGTATAGCTGTATTACTTGCATTGTCAGCACCTGCGATTATGTTGAATCAAAATATGGATGATCATGATAGATCTGAAATTACTGCTTCTAGAGATTATGCATCGAATTTTTTAAATAGTGTAGAGAAAAATGCTATCATCTTTACATATGGAGATAATGACACTTATCCATTATGGTATGCGCAAGAAGTAGAAGGAATTCGAACCGATGTAAGGGTGGTGAATCTTAGTTTGATAGCTGTAGATTGGTATATCAATAAACTAAGAAGCAAGGTCAATGATTCGCCTCCTTTGAAACTTACAATTTCTGAAGAAAATTATACTGGATTTAATAGAAACTATGTCGTTTTTGACGAAAAGAATTCTTTATATCCTATGAGTGAAGCCTTGAAAGTAATAAATAGTGGTAAAAGACTTCCTCAATATAGAGCAGATCTAAAAGGATATTTTCCATCTAAAAAACTATTTGTAAAAGTTGATAAACAAAATGCTTTAGCAACTGGAGCTATGCGTCCTGGTGATCCAGATCCAGAACCAATAGTATTCAATTACGCCAAGGAAACATATTTACTTAAAGACGATATTGCGATAATTGATGTAATTACCTCAAATATTAATGACCGCCCAGTATACTTCGCAACAACTTGTGAAATTTCGAAATTGCAAGGAATTAATGATTATACAAGATTGGAAGGATTAGCCTTGCGAGTAGTCCCTTATAAAACCAAAAGTGTTAAAGATGGTGGGATTGTTTTTTCTGGAGCTGTAGATTCAGAAAAATTATACGACAACGTGATGAACAAATGGAAATGGGGGAATTTCGATAAAGAAAATTTATTTGTTGACGATAGTTATAATGCTTCATTATTAGCCATGAGATCAATCATGAAAAGAGGAGCTGGGCATTTACTTCAAACAAATAAACCGCAAAAGGCTGTGGAGCTTTCAAAAAAGTACTTTGAAGCATTTCCAGCAATGAATTTCCATTATACTTATGATGTAACACCTTTCATCAATATAATGGTCCAAGCGAAAGATTATGAAGAAGCTAAAAAGCATATCAGAATACTAGCAGAAGAATCACGACAAAATCTTCTCTTCTTCGAAAGCGTTGAGCCTGAAGTAATAGAAAATAGTTTTACTTTCCGTCAAGAAATGCAAAAATACTTAGCCGCAGCAAATGATATGGTTAGATATGCAAGACAAATAGGAGATACCGCTTTTACTTCAGAAATAGAAAATACGGTTGGTGAATTTTTAGCAACTAGACAAAATCAAACACCAGACTAATTAAAATTTAATTAATGAGAATTTCTATAGCAAGTGATCATGCTGGTTTTGAATTAAAAGAATGGCTAAAAAAGGAATTGTCATCTTATTCAATGGATGACTTTGGGACTTCATCACTTGATTCTGTTGACTATCCTGACTTTATTCATCCTCTTGCTTTAAACTTGGGTGAAAACCCGGGAAAACTTGGTATAATTATTTGCGGTTCTGGAAATGGAGTAGCAATGACTGCCAATAAACATAAGCACATAAGAGCTGCATTATGCTGGAATAATGAAATTGCTGAAATGGCAAGACAACATAACAACGCTAATGTAATTTCAATACCTGCAAGATACCTTAGCAAAGAATTGGCATTACGCATGGTTAGAACCTTTCTAACAACAGAATTTGAAGGAGGAAGACACCAACGAAGAGTAGGAAAAATAAACTGCTAAATATTAAGATATGAAACAAATACTTACATGTATCGCTGCATTTTTGATTTTAAATGCAAATGCACAATATATATCAAGCATAACAAATCCTGATACTACTAAAGCCGTAGTTAATGATATGTCTTTACCACAAGTTAAAATGGCTAGCCAAATTACACCTGATGACCTAAGAGCCCATCTTAGCATCCTTGCTTCTGACGAATACGAAGGTCGAGAAACAGGGACGAAAGGAAACGAAATGGCGGCAAAATATATTAAAAACCACCTCATGTCTTTGGGCTTAAGCCCAAATAAAAATTTAGAAGATGGATATTTTCAACCTATTCAGTTTAACTATGAGTCGTGGAATGATATTACGCTAAATATAAATGGTCAAAAATTTCGTCATCTGTGGGATTTCCTAGCTTTTCAAGACAAAAATTCAGATATGGATTCCATAAACATTAATAAAGTAATCTTTATGGGTTATGGAATTGATGATCCAACATACAGTGACTATAAAAGAAAAAATGTTGCTGGTAAATCTATTATGATTTATGAAGGAGAACCAATGGATGCAAGTGGAAATTCACGAATTACTGGATCTAGTGAAAAGTCTGAATGGTCGACTAATATTGAAAAGAAATTGGCTGCTGCCCAAAGAAAAGGGGTAAAAACGGTTTTTATTATAAGTAGCGATATTAAAGGCATGTTAGCTGAAAACAGAAGATCTTTATTAGGTGCAAAAGTAACTCTAGGTAAAATTACAGAACGTCCTTCTTACCCTAATAACATCTACATTTCAACAACGATTGCTGAGGCTTTAATGGGTGATAAAAAAGAAAAAGTAATAAAATCAAGAGATAGAATTACAGCAAAAGGCAAACTTAAAAAGGTAACTATGAAGCCCACGATTGCTCTTGATATGGATAAGAATACTAGTTCATTAAAAGGAAAAAATGTACTTGGATTTATCGAAGGAACAGATAAAAAAGATGAAATTGTTGTTCTTTCTGCGCATTACGATCATTTAGGTAAAAAAGGAGAATCTATTTATAATGGAGCTGACGATAATGGAAGTGGAACTACAGCAGTATTGGAAATAGCTCAGACATTTGCCGATGGTTTGAAAGAAGGATATAAGCCCAGGCGTTCGGTTCTATTTCTTTTAGTGACAGGAGAAGAAAAAGGGCTATTAGGTTCAGCATATTATGCCGAAAAACCAATTTACGATTTAGCAAATACAATGGTGGATATTAATGTGGATATGGTAGGAAGAGTCGATAAAAAATATGAAGAAAACCCAAATTATATTTATGTTATTGGGAGTGATAGATTATCTACAGACCTTCATAAAATAAACGAAAATATAAATCAAGAATACACGCAGCTTGTAATGGATTATACATATAACAGTGAGAAAGATCCTAATCGATATTACTTTAGAAGTGATCATTACAACTTTGCCAAGAATGGCATCCCAGCTATATTTTTCTTCAATGGAACACATCAAGATTATCACATGGCAAGTGATACTGTAGAAAAGATAAACTTCGAAAAAATGAGCGAGATAACAAAGCATGTATTTCATCTTGCTTGGGAATTAGCTAATCAAGAAGAAAGAATAAACGTTGATGGCGTAGTGAAAGAATAATGAATACAGCAACAGCATATATAGAAAAGTATTATCCATACATATGGGTAATACTTTTTTTTATTTCTTACCTCCTTTTTTATCCTGAAAACTGGATGATTACTGACGCATATAATTATGTAAATAGGGGCATTGCCTTTTCTAGAGGATCAACAGATTTATTCGTATTTGACTTTATAACTGGAAACAAAATCAATTTAATTCCAGCTCCATATAATACAGGGACTTCCATTTTTTTTGGGCTAGCAATAGCTTTACTTGGTAAAAAATCACTATTCCTAGTTCCGCTTTTTCAAGTAATCATATCTGTATTTTTAGTTTCGGAAACGATAAAAAGGAATAGCTATAGCAACTATGGTTTAGTCATATGGGGACTATCTTTATCACTAATGTTTTTTTCGAGAAGCGCGATGAGTTGTATGCCTAGTTTGATGATGGTAAGTATTGCTAGCTACATTTTTTTTAGAAAAGAATTAAAGAATAAGCATTTAATAAGTTTAGGTATTTTGGCAGGCTTTTGTTTGTGGTTCAGGGAATCAAATATTTTCTTGATCGCACCTTTTATAATTTATTCACTTTATAAAGATATAAGGTCAGCTCCATTAATTGGTCTTGGAATTATTTTGGGCTTAAGCCCAAAACTTCTGATGGATAAATGGGTTTATGGATCATTCTGGTTTCAATCGGCTTCTAGTGGATTTTCCATAAATGGACTAATTGATCACTTTCCAGAATACTCTATTATATTATTGTGTTTACTTCCTATAAGCATCGTATTTATTGGCTTATATAAAGGGAAAGGCGACAAAAGCATAAAAGTTTCAAGTATTGCTTTCGTATTACTTTACTTATTCTATAATTATACAGCTGTAGAATTTAGTGGTTTGATCAAAGGAAGCTTATTGACAAGCAGATTTATGATTCCCCTTTTGCCCATTGCATCAATCTGTGCTGCTGAGGTTATTAGTAGGAAGGGTGTATGGAAAAAACTTGCTTTTCCATTTAGTCTGGTCTCATTACTCCTTATTCCATCCTCTCAATTTATATTTCATGAGTTGTATGAAAATCATGAAAAAGCGGCTATGCAAGTAAGTGAGATAACGAATAAAATGGATGTTTTTGTTGACTTTTCAGGATATACAAATATCATTCGCTATTTTAATCCCCTTTCTTCAGAGATTTCAAGCGTTTCATCTATTCAAAATATAAAAGAACTAAAATCATTAGATAATGATCAATATTTATTGCTAAGTCGGTCAATAGAAAGTGAAGAGAAAAAGATGCGAGCGGATTCAATATGGAGCTTATCAAATCACTTATCTATTGAGATATATAAGAAAATCCCAATTGATGATACTAATTGGCTAGAAATATATAGAGGAAAATAGAAGTAGAAACGCAGAGGAAAGAAAGATAATATGTTCATAATCAAATGAAAAATCTACACATTAATACAATTGACTATTTTATTAATGAATATTTTTCACTACTTTTGCGGTCCATTTTTTAACAAACTTATAAAAATAGTATTAGATGCTAAATTATGAAGTGACTTTCATCGTCGATCCCGTACTGTCAGGTGATGAAATTAAATCGACAGCTCAAACATATGAGGATATGCTTAAAAACGAAGGAGTTAGCATAACTCATATTGAAGAGATGGGTTTACGCCAATTAGCGTACCCAATCAACAAAAAGTTTTCAGGTGTGTACTACAGCATGGAATTTGCAGCCGAAACAGGTGTTTCAATTCCTAAGATGGAACTTGCACTAAGAAGAGACGAAAGAATCATGAGATTCTTAACAGTACGATTAGACAAGTACGGAGTAAAGTACAACCAAGACAAGCGAGATGGTAAAATTGGTAAAGCCAAAAAAATTGAGAAGAAAAGCTCAAAAACAGGTCGCGACAACAAATCTCACCGTTCTAACAAGCCAAAACCAGCTCCAGCTAAGCCTAAAGCGGCTCCAGCTCCAGCACCGGTAGTAGCTAAATCAGAAGAAGAGTAATTATTAACTTTTTAAATTAAACAAAAATGGCTTCTAGAGACGATATTAAATTCTTGAGCAACCCAAATATTGGTCAAAACAGAAAAAAATACTGTAGATTTAAAAAATACGGTATCAAACATATAGATTATAGAGATCCTGATTTCTTATTACAATTCATCAATGAACAAGGTAAAATTCTTCCTAGAAGAATTACTGGTAACTCACTAAAGTACCAAAAGAAAATGGCTACTGCTATTAAGAGAGCACGTCACCTTGCTATGTTACCTTACGTAACAGATTTAATGAAGTAAATTTTAAAAATCAGTAAAAGGAAATATTATGGATATCATATTATTAAAAGATTTAGATAAAGTAGGGGATAAATACCAAGTGGTAAAAGTAAAAGATGGTTACGGTAGAAACTATCTTATTCCTCAAAAAATGGCGGTTATAGCTAACGCAACTAACCTTAAGAAACTTGATGACCTTAAAGCTAAAGAAGAAGCAGCAAGAGCAGCAAGACTTAGTGAATTCCAAGAAATTGCAGACAAACTTAAGGGTCAAACTCTTAAGATTGGTGCTAAGTCTGGAACAAGTGGTAAAATTTTCGGAAGTATTACTAGTATTCAAATTTCTAATGCACTTCAAGACCAAATGGGTGTTGAAATAGAAAGAAGAAGAGTTAACTTACCGGAAGACATTAAGAACCTAGGTACTTATACTGCCGTTCTTGATTTACACCCAGAAGTACAAGCTAATGTAGAATTCGAAGTTATTTCTGAGTAAATTTCTTTGGATTAAAATATATAAGAGGCTGTCTCACTACGAGATGGCCTCTTTTGATTTGGTCTGAGTTTCACCA
>CAYOIL010000042.1:14335-19863 GCA_964403985.1 uncultured Saprospiraceae bacterium | reverse complement strand
GTCAGGTAAACGATTACAATGGTATTGCTATGTCCTAACTAATGAACATCCCTAATTCGGGTTGATATTAGTTAGTGTTTTTTGGGCTCGAGCCCAAAAAAATATTAGAAAAAGACAACATCGAAAAGTTATAATTATTCTTCTTCTGACAATGCAGATTCGATATTTTCAGAAGCTTCAGTAGCTGCAATTTTTGCTACTGATATTGCTTCCATAGCTTTATCTTTTATATTCTCTACAGCATTTTCTAAAGCTTCAGAAACATCTTCAATTACTTCTTCGATTTTATCCATTAAAGACTCTTCTTGAGGAACATCTTCCGCAGAAGTTGAATCGTCAGCTGGAATTTCTTTAGTAGATTCTTCTGTCATCTTATTAACGATAGCTTCTGCTTCTGCTAATTCTGGAGCTACTACTATTGGCTTAGCTTTGGGTTTTTTACTTTCAGCAATTTCTTCTGCTGCTTTTTTAAGTTTCTCTGCTTGCTTAGGATCTACAGCCGTTTTAGACTCATTAGCAATTTTTTGCTTTATCTCTTCCTTTTTCTCCTTTTTCTTAGCTTCCATCGCAGACTGCTCTTCTCTCTTTTTCGCACGAGCTTCCTCTTTAGCTATTCGTTTATCAAGCTCTGCCTTAGTAGCTATCATATCTTTCAGCTTTACTTGCTTCGAGTTAATTCGCTCATCAATCATAGCAACTCTTGCCTCTCGAAGCTGAGCTTCTAGTTGCCCCATTGCTCTTCCTGCTTTATTACTCTGTCCATTCTTGTCCCTAAGATCTCTCTCTATACTATTCTTCATTCGATCAATAGCTTTCATTAAGCCATCATATCTACTTTTTAACCTTGAAACGGCATTAGACGAAGATGAAGAACCTTCACTCTTTCCGTACTTCTTTTCTTTTAAACTCTTAAATGCTGCATCAATTGCATTCCACACTTTGTTTCGATCGTCTCTTGTGAACTTAACTTTAGAAAAACTAGACTGTAATTTCTTTAATTCTTCAAATAATGGCTGTAAACTTTTACCTCCATCTATTTTAGTCTTAATATCATCAACCTGAGTATTGAAAAATTCTAATTGCTTCTTTGATTCAGCCTTGAATTGAACATCAAGCGTCTTACGCATTGATTTTAATATATCGAAAATCTCATTACTTCCAGAACGAAGCGTATTAGCATGCTCTCTGAAAAGATTCTTATCGTATACTTGCTGTTGAACTTTGGACCAAAATCCTTTCATTTCTTCCCATATAGCCGCACTATAAGAGTCCATTTTACTAACTTTCTCCTTAATGTCTGCCAGCTCAGAACTATACAGTTCATATAACTTAGAAGATAAAACAACAAAATGCCACTCCGCTTTCGCACGACTAATTACATCTGTACGATCTACAAGAATAGTTTCTGGTAATAAATCATCCGTTACTGAAAGTGGCCTATCTATCGATTTCACTTCGGCAGGAAAAGGAACTTCTTCTCCGTTCTTCCATGAACCCATTAATTGTTTGTGAAATTCTTCCGTTACAGCTGAAGCCGGAAATTGATGTATTCTAACGTTATTTTCTTTTTCTATTAACTCTATTGCTAATAAAATCTTTTCGTCAGCTTCGTTTTTCCCCCAAAGTACAATCTTATCTTTCATCTTAACCTTTTTTCTGCTACCATAAAAGATAGCTTTTACAATCTACAATAATTCGTGGCTTACGATATATTCAGCAATCTGAACAGCATTCGTCGCAGCTCCTTTTCTTAAGTTATCTGAAACTATCCACATGTTTAATCCATTGTCGATAGACTCATCTCTTCGTATTCTTCCTACAAATACATCATTTTTATGCTTTGCTAACAAAGGCATAGGGTACACATTATTCTTTGGATCATCCTGCACTGTAATTCCGTCAGCACTACCCAACAATTCAAAGACTCTTTTTTCGTCAAAAGTTCCCTGAAATTCAACATTTACACTTTCACTATGTCCTCCATGAACAGGAACACGCACTGCTGTAGCTGTAATTGCAATATCTGGAGATGATAAAATTTTTCTTGTTTCATGAACAAGCTTCATTTCTTCTCTTGTATAATTATTTTCTAAAAACACATCACAGTGAGGTAAACAATTCTCAAATATTGGATGTGGATACGCTGGAGATTCAGCTAAATTTCCTTCCTTTTCTTGATTATATTGTTCTACAGCATTCACTCCTGTTCCTGTAAATGATTGATAAGTGCTTATTACCAATCTCTTTATTCCATATTCTTTATGCAGAGGATTTAATGCCGCTACCATTTGAATAGTTGAACAATTGGGGTTAGCAATAATTTTATCTTCTTTAGTTAATTGATTTGCATTAATTTCAGGTACAACTAATTTCTTAGTAGCATCCATTCTCCAAGCTGAAGAATTATCAATTACGGTAATACCAGCTTCAGCATATTTAGGAGCCCATTCTTTAGATGTACCACCACCAGCTGAAAATAAAGCAATTTCAGGTCTTTTCAATATAGCCTCTTCGTGTGAAATTACAATATATGTTTTACCACGAAAGTCAATTTCCTTTCCATATGACCTAGGAGAAGCAACCGGAATTATCTCATCTATCTCTAGATTTGATTCATTTAACACTTCCATCATAACCCCACCAACAAGTCCTGTAACTCCTACAACTGCAATTTTCATAGATATTTAATATTGTTTCTGTTCGTTAGCTTTATAAATTGTATTACATTCGCATTAATGAATACATTTCTACAAATATTGTTCCTTTGTTGCTTATTTTCATCATTTACCCATAGTCAATTTAGTGACAATTTTAATGATGGTGACTTTACAACTAATCCGACTTGGTCTGGAGACAGTGAAAAATTCCGAGTAAATGAAGTTTTTCAATTACAGTTGGATGACTCTGATTCAGGGACTGCAACACTTTACACACCTTATACTGTTAGTTCAGATTTTGTTTGGGAAATAGAATTAGTATTAGATTTTGCTCCATCATCAAATAATAATTTTTCTTGTTATTTTATGATCGACAATCAAGATCCATCCATAGCAAATGGTTACTTTTTTACTATTGGTGAAAATCTGGCTAATGATAATATTAAAATTTTTAGCCTGAGTGACGGTGTTCCTAGTGCAAGTCCTCTTGCCGAAGGAGAACTTGGGGCTTTATCTGAAAAACCTGCAATCCTAAAATTAAGAATAGAGCGAATAGAGAATTCTTTTAGTGTTTTTACAGCATATGAAACTATTGATATCCCATCTTTCGAAATCGCTTTTTTCGATGAAACATTTGATTTTATCCAAGATGCCTTTTGGGTTTTAAACCCAAAATACACTAGCTCAAATTCTACTGGTTTTACGTTTGATAATATCGTTGCTAAAGAATTCGAACCAGATATGACTCCTCCAAAGCTTACAAAATTCGAAATAATTTCGGCTAATCAACTTGAATTAACTTTTGATGAAGTACTTGAATTAGGAACTATTTCAAGTTCAAATTTTGGGCTTGACCCAAATATCACTTTGTCTACTATAGATTTTACAAGTACCAATAACAATAGAATTCTATTAAGCTACGATGAAAATTTTAGCTCAGGGATAAACTATCAGCTTTCAACATCTGGAATTACAGACTTAAATGGAAATGCTATTGTCCCTTTCTCAAATTTCTTCAGCGTTTCAGAGGCTCCTGAAAAAGGAGATCTCGTAATAAATGAAATTTTATTCAATCCCTTAACTGGAGGTAGTGATTATATTGAAATAATGAATGTTTCAGACAAATTATTGAATCTGGAAGGTGTAAAGATTGTAAATGCAGATAAACAAGATGAGTCAACGATTGAAGGAGATATACTACTGGAACCAGGGGATATTATTGCAATAAGTGAAGATACAAGTTCAACAATAGAAGACTATTTACCTACAGATTACTATCTAATAAAGAATAATCTTCCTGCTTTTAATTTGGATATGGGTAATGTAAGTATTGCTTTACCGAATGATACGATTTTGGATTCATTTGATTATACAGAAGATATGCATCTAAGCTTATTGGACGATAATAAAGGGGTTTCCTTAGAAAGGATCTTTCCAAATTCTGCCTCGGTTGAAGAAAATTTCACAAGTGGAGTTGCCTCTACTAATTTCGGGACACCAGGCTATGAAAACGCTAATTTCAATGATGGTGAAATCATTTTTGATGAGCTTTTAATTATTGAAAACGATGTCCTTTCACCCAATGGAGATGGAGATGACGACCAATTAATCATGTTTTTAAATTTTCCTGATAATTCTTACATCGCCAGCATAGACATTTATAATATTCAGGGTCAAAAGATAAAGTCAGTCATCAATAATCAGCTAAGTGCGCCAAGAGACATTGTAAGATGGGATGGAACTATGGATGATGGAGGAAAGGCTAACATAGGTCATTATATTGTGGTTTTGAAGGCTTTTCGAGAAGATGGAAGTACTGTAAATGATAAAAAGCATGTAAAACTTCTTGATTTTTTCTAGACTTGTCTATCATTGAATCAAATTAAACCCCTCACAATCTAAAGAGAAAATTAATAATTACTACATTTGGGTTACTAATTTACTTGGCTATTAAAATTAAAAATTCAATTTCTTATGTGGTCATGGGACTCTCATGGCTAGCTGCAATTTTCATTGTTGCGGATATTAATATTCTAGGATTTCATGGTTTACAGGAACTAGCAGTATGGGTAGTTTTTATATTTCTAGCTATTGGTTTTATTGGTTTTTTCGTTGATTCTTCTAAGTTAATGTTAAATCAATTTGCATGTGCTGCCTTATTGTGTGTTTATTTAAAATCAGCAAGTAACTCAGCTCTACAAATGCCTATAGTAAATGACTTAACACAATTTTCAGTAGCTCATATCAATTTGAGTAGTGTAGAATCAAACTATGAAGATTTTGTTAACGAATTAAAAGCTAGAGATTTAGATATAATCAGTTTTCAAGAAGTAAAGCCAGATTGGGCTCAAATATTAAAAAGTAATTTATCTGAAGAATTCCCATATTTCACAGAGAATGTGAGGATAGATTTATTTGGGATGTCGATTTTTTCCAGGTTTCCTATAGTGAAGAAAGATACGGCCTTGGTTGATAATATTCCATTTTTGACTGCAGACATACAATTAGAAAATGAAAGGAACTTATTAGTTTCGAATCCCTTGATTGTTCCTTCTATTAATGCTTCTATGGATAATACTCAGGAATCTCAAATGGTGAAAGCAGCCGAACATATAAAATTGTTAACTGGTACAAAAGTGGTTTTAGGCGATTTCAATATGGTATATTGGTCAAGCAGGATAAGAGATTTTCGAAATGAAACTGGCTTGATGAATAGTCGTCGAGATATATCACAAAGTGTGTTGTCTATTCCTTATGATCACATATTTTATAGTGACGACTTAGAGTGTACTAAATTCATTGACCTTGTAGATTCTAGTAGCACTAGACTTGGAATTCTCGCTGATTTCCAATATACGAATACAAGTGTTC
>CAYOIL010000042.1:0-14325 GCA_964403985.1 uncultured Saprospiraceae bacterium | reverse complement strand
CTTTTTTTAGAAAAAAATATTAGGAAATCCTGTTCAATTCCCAATAAAAATAAAGGATGAAAATTTATAAAACTTTCTTTATCGAAACGAAACAATCGTACCAGAAAAGGTCTGAAAAAACGTATACCTATTATCCAGATGGTATTGCTCTTGAAAATGAATTAGAAGCATTATTAACAAGATTTTCTCCGGAAGGGTGGGAGTTGCATTCTATGGAATCAATTACTGGTTCGAGACATTCTATTTCATATACTAGAGGGCTTTTAGTTGTATTACATAAAGATAAGGCATGATTTCGAAGCAATGCCTTTCATGGGATGAATTGAATACTAAAACCTTGTATGATATTATTCAGTTACGAGAAGAGGTTTTCATAGTTGAACAAGATTGTCCATACCTTGATGCGGATGGGAAAGACAAAGATGCGCATCATGTTTTATTCTATGAAGGAAGTGAATTAATAGCTTATACTAGGCTTTTGCCCAAAGGAATTTCATATAAAGATTATTCTAGCATAGGTAGAGTGGTCAATAAGCAAACTGCCAGAGGAAGAGGAATAGGAAAAGAGCTAATGATATTTTCAATTGAAAAGTGTCAAGAACTTTTTAAAGAATCAAAAATTAAAATTTCGGCACAAGTTTATCTTTTAAAGTTTTATAAAAATATGGGATTTCAAGAAACAGGAGACAGATATTTAGAGGATGGGATTCCTCACTGTGCAATGACATTAAGCTAATTTAGAACTTCTATTTTACTGAACGTTTTATCAAATTTAAAATGCACTACATCATGTGGAATTATCTATTATTCCAGCTCTTCGATTCAAGTGGTCAAAAATTTAACTAAAAGATATTTAAAAAAAATATATATTAATTAATTCTATATTTAAAAATAGTATTAGTTTTGCACGTCGTAGAATAGAAAGTCCTTTTATTTAATGCAAAAAGATTTAAATTCTTGACAATAACTGAACGAACTCGCAATAATTGGCGATTGCTAACTCTTAATAATTAATTAATATCAAACAGGAATTTTACGCTCGCGGAAAGTTGATGCTTACAAGTGAATATTTTGTTTTGGATGGTGCTAAATCATTAGCTTTTCCTACAAAGTATGGTCAAAAAATGAGTATCAAAAGTGCTAAGGGCAGTGACCTTGGTTGGAAAAGTTACGATAACGAAGGCAATCTTTGGTTTGATTCCAAAATATCTCTATACGATTTTTCTCCTGTTAAAACTACGGATGAAAAAGTTTCAGAAGGTATAAAATCTCTATTAAGAAATGCTGTTCGTTTAAATTCAGAATTCCTAAATAACTGGAAAGCTTTCAAAGTTGAAACACATTTAGAATTTCCTAGAAACTGGGGCTTAGGTTCATCTTCCACTCTTACCTCTATGTTAGCAGAATGGGCTGATGTAAATCCATTCTTACTTCATTTTAAGATATCTAATGGTTCAGGTTATGATGTTGCTTGTGCAGCTGCAGATTCACCAATAACATATGAATACTCCGGCGATTCCCTACACTTTGAAGAAGTAGATTTCAATCCTTCTTTCGCTTCAAATCTTTATTTTATTCATTTAAATGAAAAACAGTCAAGTGAAGAAGCATTGGACTATTATTTCAAAAAAGTGAAAAGTAAAAAATCTACTGCAAAAGAGTTAACACTATTAACTAATGACATTTTATCATGTAAGAAAATAGAAGATTTTCAAGATATTTTATGCGAGCATGAAAAAATAGTAGCTAAAAGTTTGAATAGAGAAACTGTAAAAGCAGAAAGATTTAGCGATTACTGGGGATGTGTAAAATCATTGGGAGCATGGGGAGGTGACTTCGTGTTAGCTAGTTCGACAGAAAGTGAAGCGAAAACAAAAAAATACTTCTCAGAAAAAGGATATAATACGGTAATTCCTTTTAATAATATGATTGTAAATGAAGGCTAAATCCTTCTTTATTTCTCGCGCATTATTTATTTACCAATTTTGTGTATAATTCTGATTACGTTTTTCAATAAAGGACGTGTAACTTTATATATCCTAAAATATAAACCAAAGTTCTATTCAGATTAGCTCCTTATTTTTGGCGGAAGCCAATATAAATTTAATCATTCCAATTAAAGCTTTCAATCATTTCATCCACATCTTTCTTGACAAACTCGTAAATCGGACGGATACTATCGGGTCTAACTTTACTATTAAAATATAAACTAGCGCGAAAAAAGTGTTGGGTTGTATCAGTTAAAATATACTGCATATTAGTTGCGACCTCCCCTCCAAGGGTAAAATAAAGCCCTCCTACTCCATTCGCATTTTGAATATATTCCTCTTGTCGGAAATTTGCTTTTGAATTATGTTCTTCAACTAAACGAAAAGATTCATTAATTAACTTATCGTAATGTGCTCTATTTTCGATAGGAATGTATGAACAATGCAACGTTCCTGCAAGGTCATTAAATTGAACGTTAAACCAACATGGATCAATAGGTTTTCCCTCAAAGAAATAATTATCTTTCTCTATACTTGCATACTCTGGATAATTAAAAGTCATTTTGCAATAAGACTCATCAAAGGCTTTTTTACCACCTTCCGGTAAATTAATTTTTGGGTACATTCGAGGTTTTGGAAGATAAACATTGTCATCTCCACAAGAAAAACTTATAAATAGAATGCAAACAAAAACAACTATTAATCTCATTACTTATTCAATTTAGTAAGGGTAACTTTCTCTATCCTCTTCTTTGTTACGGCGACCACTTTAAGTTTAATACTTCCCACAGTGATTTCTTTATCAACTTTGGGGATTACTCCCAAAATCTCTAATATCATTCCCGCTAAACTCTCCGATTCTCCTTTCGCTTTGTCAAATATCACCGCATCAACATCCACTATTCTCCCTACATCAGTCAAGCTTGTTTTACCATCAAAAATATAATTGTTATTATCGATTTTCACAAAGTCCAATTCCTCATCATCGTCAAACTCATCTTTTATTTCTCCTATCACTTCTTCCATCACATCTTCCAATGTTACTAATCCTGAAACTCCTCCATACTCATCAACAACTATAGCCATATGCACTCTCTCTTTCTGAAATTCCTTAAGCAATTCATTTACTTTCTTTGTTTCCGGAGCAAAAATTAACTTGTCACGTATTAAGTCCGACCATTTGAAGTCTTTATCTTGAGTTAGATGTGTGATAAGATCCTTAGCATATAAAATTCCTTTAATCGTATCCAAACTCTCTTCATAAACTGGAATTCTTGAATAACCTTTCTCTCGCAATAACTCCAGAATTTCATGATAATCATCTTCTATATCGAAACCAAACATATCTGTTCTGGGACACATAATTTGCTTCACTTGAAGATCACTGAAATTGATAATTCCTCTTAATATATCAGCCTCCGTTTCTTCTGTAGTATGTTGATTAACAGTAAGCTCGATTGCATGATCAAGATCTTCCTTTGTAGGTGTTTTACTCTGATTTTTCGTTAATCTTTTCTCTAGACCGTCTGACCATTTAACTAATCCGTTACTTAAAAAGCCAAATATTACATTGAGAATATTCAAAGGCTTAGCCATGAATTTAGAAAATCTCAAATTATTAAAACTAGCATAAATCTTAGGAGCGACCTCTCCAAATAGAACTAAAAGGAATGTTACTGCTACAACTGTTATTAAGAATTCTAAGCCTCTGACAACTGCACTTACAGACAAAACATTTCCTATAAGATCACTTAACCAAGTACTGATGCCTATCAAACTATCATTGCCTAAAAGATCATTCAGTATAAACGTTGATAGAATTACAATTCCAATGTTAATTAAGTTATTAACAATCAATATCGTGGCTAATAATTTAGCCGGGTTTTCTAATAAAGTAATTATTGTCTTAGAAGACTTGGACGTTTCATTCTTTAATTCTTCAATGTGAGAAGATGAAAGCGAGAAAAAAGCAATTTCACTACCCGATATCAAGGCAGAACAAATCAATAGTATAGCAAGAATAAGTATAGAAAAAATCAAACCTGATATTCCTATAGTAAGAAAAATGAATTGAAGTGAATAAAATAAATATTCCGCGGGCTCGGGGTCCAATACCAGTACTTTAGTTTAAAAATGTAGCGCTTTCACGCTATGTAACTTAAAATGGAAGATCATCGTCTCCTACGTTATCTGTAAAATTATCAGTGTGCTCTTGAGCAGGCTTCTTCGGTGTTTCAGCAGGTATAGAAGCTGGAGTAGTACTACCACCTCTTAATCCTTCATTTTGCTCTCTTGAACCTAATATTCTCATTGTATTTGCTACAACTTCAGTAGAATATCGATCATTCCCTTCTTTATCTTGCCACTTTCTTGTAGTTAATTTTCCTTCAATATAGACTTGCATTCCCTTTTTAAAATTTTTTTCAGCACTTTCTGCAAGTCTTCTCCATGCTACAACATTATGCCATTCAGTAATTGTTTGCCATTCACCATTCTTATCTCTATAATTCTCATTCGTTGCAACCGATATCCTAGCTACTACACTTGTCTCCAAATGTCTCACTTCAGGATCTGCACCCAAATTTCCTACTAAAATTACTTTATTAATCATACATCTATTTTATACAAAAATGATTAAGATTTTTGTCATTACCAAACATTAAACAACTCTCTATACGAATTTAAGAAATTTAAATTGATTTACTAGCTTCTAGATACTTAGAAATGACTACTGGCCAAGGAACTTGCCCAGTATTTTCGATCCACTTATACTTTTTACTTTTAAATATAATTGAATTCTCATTTACAACTGAAGTCGAGTCAATCCGAAAAAATGAACAATGTAAAATTTGATGACTTAATATATGCTTAGTTTGCCACACTAACTTAGGTACAACTTCTAATGGAATTTTTAAATTATTTTGCCATTCTAAACTACTCATCTCCTTTATTTCTTTTTCACTATCAACATAGGGAAAACTGTAAAGACCTTGCCATATATCCTTTCCTACCCGTTTAATCACTGGAAAGCTTTCATTATTTGGGCGTAAGTCCAAAAAGTAAAAATATCGATCCTTTTTCTTAGCCGCCTTCTTTTTTATAGGCAATTCACTTACATTTCCTTTTCTAAATGCTTTACAATGTTCAGCTAAAACACATTTTGAACAGCATGGATTCTTTGGTTTACATTGAATGGCACCAAAATCCATGATCGCCTGATTAAAATCAGCTGACTTACCTTTTGGTAATAAATTATCCACAAGTCCTTGAAATAACTTCCTATTTTTTGCTTCGCTTATTGATGAACTTTCATTGTATAATCTTGAAATCACACGAAAAACATTACCATCTAGAACAGCTTGGTCTTCTTGAAAGGCAAAGCTTGAAATAGCTGCTGCAGTATAAGGTCCTATTCCTTTTAATTTAATTATATCCTTGTAAGTATTAGGAAATTCTCCATACAATTCATGGACAACAAACTTAGCTGTTTCGTGCATGTTCCTTGCACGAGAATAATAACCCAATCCTTCCCAAAGCTTGTACACTTGTTCTTGACTGGCTTCCGCCAAATGCTTGATTGTGGGGAATGCTTCCACAAATCGCAAATAATATGGCGTTCCTTGTTCTACTCGGGTTTGTTGAAGAATTATTTCTGATACCCAAATAAAATAGGGATTTACTGTGGTTTTCCACGGTAAATCCCTATCAATATCTTTGTGCCAACTCAGCAATAAAGCCGTCAATTCATTCATGTTGGCAAAGGTATAGATTTAATCTAAGATGCAAGTCTTACTTTAAACATATCGATATCTCCATATTGTCTTTGGATCATAGACTTTAAAGCCTTTCTTGCAAAGAAAATCCTACTTTTAACTGTACCCAATGGCAAGTCTAAGTCATCAGCTATTTCTTGATACTTATACCCTTCGTAATGCTTTTCAAAAGGTATTCTTAAGTTTTCTTCCAAAGAATTAATCATACGATTTAATTCTTTCATTAATATATTTTTTTCAGCATCATTTTCCACAATTGAACCACTATTGATGAAGTACATATTATCTGTACTATCAATGATTGTATTTCTTTTTACTTTCTTACGGTAATTGTTAATGAAAATGTTTTTCATTATAGTGAACGACCAAGCTTTAAAATTCGTGCCAGGACGAAATTTATCTTTATTACTCAATGCTCGCAGAGCTGTTTCTTGATACAAATCTGCTGCGTCTTCAGAATTTTTTGTCAGATTATATGCAAATGAATTCAGAAGAGTTGTTAACCTGTTAAATTGCGTATTAAATTCTAATGTTGACATATTTTGTAAATTTTGTTATTTGGTCCCGTAAATATACGAAACACTTTTGGTTTTAGTTAAACAAAAACGATAAAATAGTTAAACAAAATGTTAAACAAACATATATTTTGGTCATATTTTCATGCAAATTACCTTAAAAACCCCAATAAAATGGGATGCTTAATAGTGAATTTCAAAAAAAAATGAAAATTCAAAAAAAAATGAATTTTGTTTAGAAATGTCGTTGTTGGAACACCAATTGTGAAATTGGCTACTAAAATATACAAAAAATAGCGTCTAAAATTTAAATGGAAATCCATTAAAAGAAGCTTTAAAATGGATTTTAAAATTGTAAAAAAGGTGTTACCTAAATAAAAAGACTATTTCTGAGCTCTACTAATAAAATAGATTGCTACTAAAGCGAAGAAAATATTTGGAATCCACATACCCACTTCTGCAGATATGTAATTACCTTGGGCAAAAGTTGAAGAAAACTTTTGCATGAAAACAAATAATGCACCAGTAGTCACTCCTATAGCTAAATTCATACCCATGCCTCCTCTTGTTTTCCTAGATGCTACAGTAACTCCCAATAAAGTTAATATGAATATAGAAAATGGATCTGCTAATCTTCGTTGAATCTCTGTAACGTGTTTTACTGAATCTGCAACTCCCCTACTTTTCTCATAAGCTACAAATTTCTTTAACTCAGGAGTTGTCATCATTTCCATTTCATTGGTATATCTGACAAAATCTTCTGGTGTAAATGGAAAAATGGTGTCTTTTTTCTCTTTATATTGATGTAAGGTCTCTCTTTCATCCGTAAATCCCCTGACAGTATATGAATTCAACCTCCATTTATTTGGTGGTCCTAAGTAATCCAGTCTGTCGGTTTGTAGCATTTGAACAATTTCTCCTTCTGGATTAAACTTCTCAACCCTAAATCCTTGCATTGATGTATCCCGCAAACGGAAATATCGAACATACGCTTTTTCATCTTCATTGAGAAAGAAGTGGACATTATCCACATCAACCTTTTTATTGCCTTTATTTATATAGATATTTTCAAACGTATTCTTTTTGTTTGTAGATATTGGAATGATATAATTCCCCCCTATAAACAAAGAAACAGCTATGATGCCGGCACCAATCATATAAGGTACTAAGAATCTACGATAAGAAACACCAGCATTTAAAATTGAGATGATTTCATTGTTCTTTGCCATTCTAGCTGTAAAAAAAATAACAGCAATTAGCACAAAAACTGGTGTCAATAGTCCAACTATCCAAGGTATAAAATTCAAATAATAATCAAAGATAACATCGTACACAGGAGCTTTAGACTTCATAAGTCTAGTAACTTTTTCGCTAAGATCTATAGCAATTGATACAACTGAGATTAGCGCAATTGTAAAAACAAAAGTTGTTAAAAACTTCTTTATTATATATAGATCAATTTTTTTCATTAAAGTCTCCTATCAAGCTTCTTTACCATTAACGATTTCCAACTACTGAACGTGCCTTCAAGAATTTTAGTACGAGCTGTTTGTACCAACCAAAGGAAAAAAGTCAGATTATGTGTAGTTGCAATTGTTTGCCCTACAGCCTCTTTCACACGAAACAAGTGTCTCAAATATGCTTTTGTATGTTGTTGACTTAGTGGACTTGTGCTATTAGGATCAATAGGACTAAAATCTTCATTCCACTTAGCATTTTTTATATTTATTATTCCTTCAGAAGTATATATCAATCCATGACGTGCATTTCGACTTGGAAGAACACAATCGAACATATCAATACCTAGAGCGATACTTTCAAGTAAATTAGCAGGTGTTCCTACTCCCATTAAATACCTCGGTTTTTCCTTTGGTAAGATTTCTGTTATTATAGACGTCATATGATACAACTCTTCTGCTGGCTCTCCAACTGACAATCCTCCTATTGCATTTATTTTCCTATCAAAAGAAGCTATCTTTTCGGCTGATTCTTTTCGTAAATCAGGATATACACTTCCTTGTACAATTGGTGCAAACGTTTGATTATGCTCATAATGATTGTCTGTAGAGTCAAAGTGATCTACACATCTTTTCAACCATCTATGTGTAAGATGCATCGATCTTCTAGCGTATTTATAATCACAAGGATATGGTGTACACTCATCAAAAGCCATTATAATGTCAGCTCCTATAATTCGTTGAACATCAATTGCATACTCAGGCGTAAAGAATTTTTTCGAACCATCTATATGGCTAAAAAACTGAACACCTTTCTCTGTAATTTTTCTTCGATGTGAAAGTGAATAGACTTGATAACCACCACTATCGGTTAATAATGGCTGCTCCCAGTTCATGAATTTATGCAGTCCCCCGGCTTTCTTCATGACATCCATTCCAGGTCTCAAATATAAATGGTAAGTATTACCAAGAATTATTTGTGCTTTAACAGTATCAATCAATTGATCTTGATGAACAGCTTTTACAGTAGCTTGAGTACCAACTGGCATAAAAATAGGTGTTTGAATTACACCATGATCTGTAACCATAGTACCTGCCCGTGCTGAGCTTTTGGGATCTGTTGCCTCTAATGTATACTTCATTTCTTACATTTATTTGCTTAATGCAAGCTGCAAATATACAGTAAATAAAACGTGTAATTGTGAAGATAATGTGAAGTAGCTTTTCAATATAATTCTGCGCTCTTCTATGAGAATCAATAAAACATATACCAATTATTTTTATATATAAATAATTATAATATATTTGCGTAAATAAACTTTGCAAGTGAAAACCCTATTTACATTATTACTTACATTTTCTGGCTTTTGGGCTTTCGCCCAAAATAATTCTGAAAATAATGTCCATTCAAAAGATGGAAAAGTTTACATAGAGATTCTAGTTCAACAAGATGAAGTAGAGTCTCTTTTAAACGATCCTGAATTCTGCGAATCTGGAACTTCTTTAAGTTTTTGCTTTAGAAATTACGTTAACGAAAAACTAGATTTAGCTGTAAACAATGGCAATAAACTAGATTTCATAATTGAAGCTTCTCTTTCCAATACAAAAGAAATTCAAATCAATCTTAGTGCCGATAGCGGACAAGCTGCTGTTAGTTCTTATCAGATAACTAATAACCTATTTGTTGACGATATCCCTACATTCAAACATGAAATGAAATTTACATTGAATGGACAAGAACAAAACATAGTTCTTGACGAAGCAAATAGAACCGCTAACATCAATTAGTATAACTTTATTTTTCTATTGTTACTGAATCTAAACTAACGATTGATAGTCTAGAATAAATTTCTATTCAATTTTACTTCTTCAACTTTCGTGGCCTCTTGAATACTGGGACAGTACTACAAGGCTCACCATACATTATTGATTGTGCATAAGGTTGAAGTGCAGAAGTAAGATACATATAAGCAGCTGCTGGCACAGGAACTGAACTACAGCCTTTGATAATTATTCTATCCCCTTCATATTTTTCATATTCTCTGGAATGGATTATTTCTTTATACCAAGATTGTAAAAAAGCTTCTTTGTTCCCAAAAAACATTGACTCTACAACTGGCTCTGCATAAGCAGCTATTAACATATATGCCCATTGTGGAATAATAGCATCAGCGGAACACACAATACACAAATGAGATTCACTTATCGAACTCCAGTCAAATTCTTTAAGGGCCAATCTAAAATCTTTTTCTTTTAAAATAAGACCATGAAATAAATAATCCTTCAAATCAAATTCAACTATTTCATTCTTCGGAAAATCAAGTTCAAGATTAAGCGTTATTAATCCACTATTAGCAACTCTATTTATTAATTCAGCCATGAGTTATTCCTCTTCAGTTTCTATATTAAATACCGCTGTATATTCTTCTAGCGGAGCCTGTCTTCCTATTGATTCTTCGGCACTTTGCCCCTCTACTTCTTTCATCTTAGGTAACTCTTTAATACTTTTTATACCGAAATAGTTCATAAATTTATTACTTGTCCCATATAATAAAGGACGGCCTGGCCCATCAGCCCTACCTACAATTTCAACAAGTTCCTTTTCTAATAATTTTTGAACGGTATAATCGCAATTCACTCCTCTTATACTTTCCATTTCTGTTTTAGATACAGGTTGCTTGTAAGCAATTATAGACAAAGTTTCGAGAGCAGCTTTTGATAATTTCTTATTAGATAATAACCTCAACAAACTAGAAATAACATCATGATAAGCTCCTTTAGACATAAATTGGTAGCCTTCATTAATGGCAACAATCTCCATTGAAAACGCTTCATTTTCATAACGTTTCATTAAAATTTCAATTGCTTCTATAATTTGAGATTCATTATAACTGATGTCAAGTACATCTTTCAAAGTAGCCTTAATATCTGAAACCGTGATTGCTTGCTCGGAAGCAAAAATCAAACTCTCAATATATAAATGTAATTTTTCCATCGGAAGGCGAGTATATAAGATATTTTAAGTACCAATTTTCAAGGTAAAGTATAGATAAAACAAAAGCCCGTCGTTTAACGACAGGCCTTGTTTAATTTGCACTTTAAAAGCTTTTATTTCTGCGCTTCTAAGTATTCAACTGCTTGTCCTACAGTTTGAATGTTTTCTGCTTGATCATCTGGAATTGCAACATTAAATTCTTTTTCGAATTCCATGATTAATTCCACTGTATCAAGTGAATCTGCACCTAGATCATTTGTGAAGCTAGCTTCATTTGTTACTTCGTCCTCACCAACTCCTAGTTTATCAACGATTATTTTTTTTACTCTTTCTGCTATATCAGACATGATAATAGTATTTTTTGATTTTGTTTAAAAATTTCTGCAAAATAAATCATTAAGCAAGGGAAATCAAAGTTTTATACATAATATTTACTTACTCCTATTTCCCACTATCTTTAAGTCTTTATCCTACCTAAAAAGTTCATTCCCTACTAATTTATTTTTTGAAGACAAAGAAACAATTGCTGAAACATCTATAAATATTAACTATTAAGCTTTTATAACAATTATATAAAAACAAGAATTTTACACTTAAAAAGGAAGGCCTTTTGGGTTAAACCCAAAGAAAAAAAATATTAAAACAATATAATTGAGTAATAAATAACATACAGTTAAAACGATTTACTCCAACTGTTGCAAAAAAAGATATTACATTTACATCTTACAAAATCACCAATCACGTCATATAAAATTGACATAAAATTATCCTTTATGAAGTTAAATGATAAACAAAACACTAAAATAGTTGCTACTGTAGGACCAGCTTCTAGTGACAGAGAAACATTAAAAAACTTAATCTTAGCTGGAGTTGATATTTTTAGATTGAACTTTTCTCATGGTACACATGAACAGAAAGGGGCAATTATAGAAATGGTTCTTGAATTAAATAAAGAACTTAAAGTACACACTGGAATTCTGGCTGATTTACAAGGTCCTAAAATTAGGATTGGAGAAATGGAAAATGGAGGAATAGATATTGAAGCTGGGGATGTTTTAACTTTTGTCAATGAAAAATGTATAGGAAATAAAGATAAAATATACATGTCTTATGAAAGTTTTCCAACCGATGTCAATGAAGGAGAAATAATCCTCGTTGATGATGGAACACTTCAATTTAAAGTTATTAGTACGGACAGAAAATCAACCGTTAAACTTGAAACACTTTATAGTGGCACTCTAAAATCTAACAAAGGTGTTAATCTTCCTGATACTAATATAAGCATGCCTTGTCTTACTGAGAAAGATTTAGCAGATTTAGAATACGTTATGACTCAGCCTGTAAATTGGGTGGCATTATCTTTTGTTCGTATGGCAAGTGATGTTAAAGAACTGCGTAAAATTCTTATTGAGAACAATAATAAAATGCAAATTATTGCAAAAATTGAGAAGCCTGAAGCAGTTAAAAATATCGATAAAATAATAAAAGCAAGTAATGGAATAATGGTCGCAAGAGGTGACTTGGGTGTAGAAGTCCCAATGGAAAAACTACCAAACATTCAAAAGTCGATTGTAAGAAAATGTATTCAAAAATCTAAACCAGTAATTGTTGCTACCCAAATGATGGATTCAATGATTAATAATCCAAGTCCTACTAGAGCAGAGATTACCGATGTTGCTAACGCAGTACTTGACGGCACAGATGCAGTTATGCTTAGCGGTGAAACAGCTACTGGAAAATATCCTGTCCAAGTTGTTGAAGCTATGAATAAAATCATCCTTGAGGCTGAAAAGAACTATGAGTGGTATGGAAAAAGACCAAAACCTGATAAAAATTCATCTACTTTTACTAGTGATGTTATTTGCTATAATGCAGCAAAAACAGCAAGTGACATAAGTGCTAAAGCATTAGTAGGTATGACAATTTCAGGATATACAGCTTTCAGATTATCAAGTTATAGACCTAGTTGTAAGATTTACATCTTTTCAGAAACAAGACTTATTCTTTCTACTTTAAATCTCGTGTGGGGTGTTAGATGCTACTACTATAATAAATTCACCACGACCGATGAAACTGTCAAAGATGTTGTTGACATACTTAAAATGAGAAAAAGAGTCAAAAAAGGACAATATGTAGTCAATACAGGAACCATGCCTTTACAAGACAAAGGAATGACCAATATGATTAAGGTTACAGTTGTTGAATAACAAAATAATCCTGAGTGAAAATTCACTCAGGATTATTTTTTATTATTTATACTTATTTGAATTTATACCGCATTTCTAAATCTACATATTTACCATTCTCATCAAATCCATCGAAATCCAAGGTTAAAATTCCTTCTGTTTCATCTGTAACAACCAACTCCCCTTCTATAATTTCAAAAGTATTCCCACCATTTCCATTTTCATCAAACTCATAAAGAGCTTGCCCCACCATACTGCTATAAGTTGCGAAGTCGAACGCACCAATTATAGGATCACTTTCAGGAATAGAAACATTAAAAATTATGGTATAATTTAAATCACAAGATTCGTCAACTCCTTTTGCTGTCCAACTAACAACTTTCTCACCAAAAACTTCAGTCTCAGTAACTATTGTTCCAGAAATAGGATGAAGGATCTCTCCATTTAAACTCATTTCTCCTTCCAAAACTTCATAATTGTCACATTGAAAAACTTCGTCACAAGAAAAGAAACCAAATAGTAAGATTGTTAAAATAATATATCTCATAACTCAAAAATAAGATTTATAATCAGTTAAATATTTAACTTGAAAACGAACATCTAACAACTTAATGTATAAAAAAATCAGTATCGACTTCATAATTCAGCTTATAATAGAACGTAACAAATCTAGATTCTGTTTGATATACCTAGAAATTTACAAAACAAATTTGATGTAGTAAAAGAAGTGGAATACCAACAAATATTTATCTAGAAGACAACTAAACTAACATATATATTGAAAATGGAACAATTTACCTCATATCGTAATTATAATGGAGTGAATATTATGTAATTTTACTCAAATTTTTAAAAGAAGTAGAAATGAATTCTAACATTGGTGAAGAAGTAATAAAATCGCAAAAAACAGATCTCTTTGAAGGTCATGATTATTATAATGTAGATGAATTATTAAGTGAAGATCATTTACTAGCAAGAGATGCTGTAAGACAATGGGTTAAACAAGAAGTTTCGCCTATCATTGAAGATTATTCTAATAGAGCAGAATGTCCACATCATTTATTTAAAGGATTAGCAGATATTGGTGCTTTTGGCCCCTCTTTACCTGAAGAATACGGTGGTGGTGGAATGGATGAAATTGCATATGGAATTATAATGCAAGAGCTTGAAAGAGGTGATTCAGGTGTAAGGTCGATGGCATCAGTTCAGGGTTCACTTGTAATGTATCCTATTTTTAGATTTGGTTCTGAAGAACAAAAAAGAAAATATTTGCCAAAATTGGGATCTGGAGAATTTATTGGTTGCTTTGGCTTGACAGAACCTGACCATGGATCCAACCCAAGTGGTATGATTACAAACTTCAAAGACGATGGAGATCTCTACTGCCCTTTCCGCGACCTTCACCGCCCTG
>CAYOIL010000041.1:17659-20230 GCA_964403985.1 uncultured Saprospiraceae bacterium | reverse complement strand
ACGTGAAATCCATGAAATCCTGTAATAAAGAAGAAAAGAGCACCAAATGCTTTTGGTCCAAATTCTTGTTGTTTTACAGTACCTACTTCATCACCGCTAGTAACTTTATATTCTCTTTGAACAAATTCTCCGTCATGTTGGTGAATTAAATAGCTATCACCAGCTTTAAAAGTTTCTTTCTCAGCACCTGCAGCATATGCATGTCCATGATCATCCATAAGATAGATTCCATCTTCTAGATGAGTACCAAAAGGATTGGTAGTAACAGACATATGTTCATGACCGATAAGATTAGTCCACTCCCATGCTTGACATCCTAAGAAACCAAGTCCACCGATAATAGTTAAGATCATCCAGAAGACAACTCCTTTCCTATTTTCTCTCGCACCTTCTTGTACAGCTCTTACCATTGTTACAGAAGAAACAATCAATAAGAATGACATTACGGTTACGAAAATTAATGGTAATCCTGAAAAGCCACCAGGGAATGTTTGGAAAACAAAGTCTGGAACTGGCCAAGTAGGAGAACTAATTCTCAATGCGCCATAAGCAATAAGGAATCCACTGAAAGTGAAAGCATCCGATAGTAGGAAATACCACATCATTAGTTTTCCATACGAAGCTTTAAAAGGCCTTTTACCACCCTTCCAATCTTCTCCTGGAATCGATTCAACATCGTGCTGAACTGCTGTATCTGTAGCCATTTATATTTAGTTTAGTTTTTATCTTACTATAAGTAAAAATAAGAATAACGCAATCCATAGAAATCCCAAAAAGTGCCAAAATTGCACTACTAGTAAAAATCTATTTTTTCGATACTCTTTAAATTCAAATTTTAAAGTAAAAGCATGAATCATTGCAATCAACAAAGTAGTTAATCCTGCCACTATGTGTGCTGCATGTACCCAATTAATTATATAAAAGAATGAAGATGAAGGATTAATTTTAAAATCAATCCCCATTTCAAACATTGTAGTCCAACCTGTATATTGTAATACTAAAAAGGCCAAGCCTAGTAAAAAAGTTACTATTAGAAGTCCTTTATATAATCCTTCTTTCCCTTTTGTATAAGAAGAATAGGAAAAGTGCAAACTTATACTGCTTAATATTATCACAATTGTGCTAATATTGAAAATAGGTGGAATAGCAAATTCCAACCAGTTTCCTGCGGCATTTCGTACAATATATGCACTAGTAAAGGCAGCAAACATCATCAATAAACTACCCATAGAAATCCACAGACCAAATTGCTGTGCATTTACTCTCCCTGGTTCATATTGATTATTGGGTGTTGCCACTTGTGTATTCATTTATATTCCGTTTGCTCCAATTATAAATAAAATAAGGACAATTGGTAAGTAAGCAAAAGAAGCAAACATTAATTTCTTTGCTGATTCAGTTTGTCCAGTCTTGTATAAATTCCATCCTTTTAAAGAATACCATACATTAACAGCAGTTATTGCAATCGCTGTAAAAATTCCTATTTCACTAATAAAAAATGCCATTAAACAAATTCCTATTAATGGAAGTGACCAAACGAAAGAGGATAAACCTATTCTACTATCACGTACTTGATCTTTAACTGGTAAAAGTTTATACCCAGCAAGTTTATAATCATCATATGACATCCATCCTATTGCCCAAAAATGCGGCAATTGCCAAAAGAATTGAACTGCAAATAATATTAAAGCTATTCCTGTGATTTCTCCTTGAAAAGCAGTAGTACCTATTAATACAGGTAATGCTCCTGGAATAGCACCTATCCAAACAGCTATGGGTGAATATCTCTTAAATGGCGTATAAACAAATGCATAAGATACTAATGCGGTCATTCCTAGAAAAGCAGAAAGTGGATTAAAGAAAGCTAATATTGTTATTCCAAATAAAGCCATCAAACCCGCATAAAGGACAGCTTCAGAAATAGCCATTCTGCCTGTAGGCAAAGGGCGATCTTGAGTCCTTTTCATCAATGAATCATAATCCTTTTCCAAGACTTGGTTCAATGCATTTGCGCTTCCTGTAACTAAGAATCCACCAGTTACCAATAATGCTAAACTAATCCAGCTAAATCTTCCTTGAGCCACAATTAAATATGCTAATACAGATGAAAGAACTACAGTAATATTCAAGCGAAATTTCACGAGAACTTTGAAGTCATTCCATTTACTAACATTAACAGCAGATGCTGGAATAGAATTATATGTAGATGTTTTCTGGTTCATTAATGCACGTCAGTTTCACCGTCTTGAATAGGAACATATTGAGGTATAAACTCATGTCCGTCTTTTCCGTAATCATAAGCCCATCTATGAACAGTAGGGATATTTCCAGACCAGTTTCCGTGAACTGGATCAATATCAGTAGTCCATTCTAAGGTAGTTGCACCCCATGGATTTTTAGTTGTCATTTTTTTACCGTACCAAATACTGTAAAAGAAATTTATTACAAATAAGATCTGTACAGCAAAAACAACTATCGCAGCTATTGTTATAAACTTGTTCATTGCTCCGAAATCTTTGAACGCATCAAAACTTTCGAAACTATAATATCTTCTTGGTACACCAGCCATTC
>CAYOIL010000041.1:6052-17649 GCA_964403985.1 uncultured Saprospiraceae bacterium | reverse complement strand
ATTCCAATATAATGCATTGGCCAGAATATAGCGTAAGCACCTATCAAAGTAATCCAAAAGTGAATCTTACCAAGTGTTTCATTCATAAATCTTCCATACATCTTCGGAAACCAGTGATAAATCCCTGAGAACATACCAAAGAAAGCTGCAATTCCCATTACAATATGGAAGTGAGCAACAACAAAATATGTATCGTGCATTTGAATATCAATTGCAGAGTTTCCTAAGAATATACCAGTTAAACCACCAGAAATAAACATCGAAACAAAACCTATAGCAAAGAGCATAGGAGAATTCAATCGAATATTTCCACCGTATAAAGTAGTTATCCAGTTGAATACCTTAACGGCCGATGGTACAGCAATAATTAAAGTAAATACAACAAAGAAATTAGAAATCATAGGGTTTACACCAGACATAAACATGTGGTGAGCCCATACAATAAATGACAAAAACCCAATTGCCATTATGGAGTAAACCATAGCTTTATAACCAAAAATTGGTTTTCGAGCATGAACGGATAGTACTTCCGAAACAAGCCCCATAGCAGGCAGAATAATAATATAAACTTCAGGGTGACCTAAGAACCAGAATAAGTGCTGATATAAAATAGGAGATCCACCTACATTAGGTAGAGCTTCACCATTTACAAAAATTTCACTTAAGAAGAAAGAAGTTCCTAAACCTCTATCACACATTAACATTAAAAAACCAGAAACTAATACAGGGAATGATAGTAATCCTAATATTGCTGTCACAAAAAACGCCCATATTGTTAAAGGCATTCTCCATAAGCTCATCCCTTTAGTTCTTAAGTTTAGTACTGTTGTTATGTAGTTAATTCCACCAAGTAGAACGGAGACCACAAATAAAGTTAAACTTACTAGCCAAAGCGTCATACCTGGACCAGATCCTTGGGATGCTTGCGGTAATGCGCTTAAAGGTGGATATGCTGTCCATCCTCCTGAGAAAGGCCCAGTTGAAATGAATAAACTATAAAACATTACTGCTCCTGCTAAAAAGAAGAACCAATAAGATAGCATATTCATGAAAGGTGACGCCATATCTCTAGCACCCAATTGAAGTGGTATAAGAAGATTACTGAATGTACCACTCAGTCCAGCTGTTAATACAAAGAATACAAGAATAGTACCATGCATTGTTACCAAGGCATAATAAAATTCTGGAGCTAAAACCCCTACTCCAGCTTCGTCTACAATTATCCATTTTCCTAGCAAAGGTTTTATCCAAGCCATACTTTCTTCTGGAAACCCTAGCTGCATTCTAAATATTATAGACATTGCAGCACCAATGATTGCCCAAAACATACCTGTGATCAGGAATTGCTTTGCAATCATTTTATGATCCATACTAAAGATGTAATGAGAAATAAATCCTGAACGGAATCTATCCCCATGATGATGATCATGAAAATGATCGTCATATCCTTGTTCTTTAATTAGTGTGTCTTCGTTGTATTCTAGCAATTCAGCCATTGTATGTGGTGTTTACTTTTTTGAAATTTTAAACTCTATTCTTCTATTTGCTGCTCTTCCTTCTTCTGTGTCATTTGAAGCTACAGGATTTGAATCTCCTAAACCTTCAGCAGAAAGTCTGGTTGAAGCAATACCATTCTTTAACAAATAACTCATAACAGCAGAAGCTCTAGCGTTTGATAAAGTTTGGTTGTTAGCAGGATTCCCAGTATTGTCTGTATAACCTTCTATTTTTACATCAATGTCCTTATATTTAGTCATTGCCTCAACAAGGTTATTCAGTTCATACTGAGAGTTGTTAGTTAGATTAGCTGAACCAGTTTCAAAATTTATATTTTTCAGTAGCAACGAAACCGACTCTTCAGTACTTTCCATTGCACTTGTGAATTCATTAAAGAATTCTTTCTTTTGACTATTAATATCAACTTGTAAAAGTTGTCCTTTATATGGATCTTTATCAGTATTTCTGATATTTGCCATGTAGTAAGATTTCTGGCTTTCCATCCATCCTTTGTATTCCTCTTCTGAAACAATTTCAACAACTTTTCTCATACTCCAGTGTCCAGTACCACAAAGTTCTGCACAAGCTAATTCGTAGTTGAAATTTTCAGCTTTTGAGCCTAGTTCTAAATCAGTTTCGTCAAAAGGAACATTCCACACTTCACTTTCTTTTAATCTTTCTCTAAATTCTTCAGTTGTAACAGTAGGTGTAAAGACAAAGTAAGAAGGTAATCCAGGTACTGCATCCATTTTTACTCTAAAGTGAGGAAGGTAAAAATTATGTAATACATCATTTGCTGTAATTCTTACTCTTACCTTTTTATTAACAGGAAGTACAATTTTATCTGCTAAAAAGTCATCTAAATTCTTTTTGTCTTCCCAATTCTGACCTAGTGGATTAATTCCTGGTTCAATTAGTGTGTAGTATTTCTCACCTAATAAATTATCAGCTCCAGGGTATCTTATATCCCAAGCAAATTGATATCCAGTTGCTTCGATTTCAATTACTTCTTCATCAAGTCCAACATCAGCCATCACATCATTCCAAACAACTAAACCTTTTACTACAAGAATCGTCATAACTAAAGCAGGAATTCCAGTCCACACGTACTCAAGAGTATTATCATGGGAAAAGAACAATGCTTTCCTACCGATCTTTTCTCTGTATTTATATGCATACCAGAAAAGTAAAAATTGAGTAGCAATAAATACAATTCCTGTAAAAACTAATGTTAGATTAAATACACCATCAAGTTTAACTCCATGTTCGGAAGCTGCTTGTAAGGGGCCATATCCTAGCATTACATCTTTGTAGTAAATTGCTGATATAACTGATAATACAAGAAAAGCTATAACAAAAACTACCATCCATACTGCAGTACTATTATTAGCTTGTAGTCTAGCTGTTTCTTCTCCTCGGATTTTACCTGAAAGCTCAGTTACTTTAGAAATCTGAATAGTAATTACTACCAGAATCAGAAGGATTAAAAATATTATTAATGTTGTCATTCTTTAATTTTTATATCTCTAGTAAGATAATTTTAAACGTGGTGATGTAAACTTTCTTCTAAGAATGGATCTTGAGAAGGAGTTAGTTGTTGAGAAGCTAGCGTTCTCCAAAAGAAGAACAAAAACAAGGATAGGAAACCTATCAAGGTTCCTATTTCTAGGAATCCAGGAAAGTTAAATCCCATTAAAAACTCAGACGCATGATGTGCAGCATCGCCAGCATGTTCAGCTCCGTGACCTGCCATTTCAGCACCATGTTCTGCACCATGACCTGCATCATGTCCATGACCTGTTACTTCATGTGCAGTATGTAAAATCCCTGGCTTTAACATCAAAAAGAAATCCCACCAATGCCCTAAAAATACTGCTCCTGCAGTAAATAATAAAGTACCATATTTTCTCTTATTATCATTTCTCATTAGAATGAAGAAAGGTAAAACAAAGTTTATAAGTAGGTTCCCATAAAATAAAACAGGAAAATTATCAATTCGGTTTTTGAAATATATAGTTTCTTCTCCAACATTTGCATACCATATTAACATATACTGTGAAAACCATAAATAAGTCCAAAAAATACTAAAGGCAAAAAGTAGTTTTCCTAAATCATGTAAATGTTCTGCAGTTACTGATTCAAAATAGCCTTTACCTTTCATGTATGAAATAATCATAATAGTCATTGCTAACATTGACACGAACCAACTCGCACCAGTGTACCAAGCAAATAGAGTACTATACCAGTGAGAATCCACTGACATTATCCATAACCATACCATAGCCGCACTTGTAAAACCTGCAATTGGTAAAAAGACAGCTGCATAAGTTCTTAATCTTCTATGGTGTGAGAAATTAGAATCTCCACCATTTTTATCTTCATCCAATGAGATTGAACGTATTCTGTTAGCAAAGAAATACCAAAGAGCAACTATTATTCCTCCAAAAATAACATACATCCCTACATTCAAAAAGCCTGACTTTCCAACTGAAATTTTATCATAATTTGCACTTGAAGGATCTAATAAACTAGGATCTGCCCAGTGATAAAGATGATGCCAATGGAAATATACTCCCAAACCAATGATTAGCATTAAAACAAATCCAACAATAAGAAATTGTCCCATTGATTCCCACACTCTTTTAAAAACAGTGTACCATCCTGCCCAAGCAGTAATAGATGCAGATAAAAAGAATACAGCCATTAATGCTATTCCTGTAAAAAATACTGAGTTATGAAGGATGTTAGACCAAAATCTAGTATGTAATTCATCATCGTTACCACCAAAATAGGTCAACACCAAACTTAATAGTCCTATCAACATTCCTACACCTAGGATCATTGTTTGACGTGCTGGTATTTTATATGTATTATTCATCGTTTACTTTTCTTTTTAGTTATTCAGATGTAAGATTAATGTCCGTCGTGATCATCATGTCCATGATCACCATCCTGTCCGTGTCCATCATCAGTGCTATGTCCATCATCGTGTCCATGTCCATCATCATGTCCGTGACCATCATCATGTCCGTGTCCATCGTCATGTCCGTGACCATCATCATGTCCATGTCCATCATCATGTCCGTGACTATCTGAATATTCAGCCATTAATGCTGCATTTTTAGTTGCTAGTTCTTTGTCAAATGAATCATTAAAAGACATTGCTAAATTTCCTGGTGTTGCACCAGAGTTCAATGTATTTTCTTCTTCATTATAAGCCAATTTCTTTTCTTTTGCTTGAAGAGTTCTAATGTAGTGAATTACTTGCCATCTTTCTTCGTAAGATAATTTATCAGAATATCCACCCATTACATTTTTTCCATACATAATAGCATGGTAATACTGACCATTACTAAGGTCTATGTAATTATCAAGTAATAAATTTGCTGGTTGTGCTGGATATTTACCTCCATCTTCTCTTACTAAATAACCTGCCCCATCACCTTTTTCGCCATGACAAATTCCACAATAGATGTTGTAAAGCTCTTTTGCTTCTTTCATTTTAGCATCTTGAATAGGAAAAGGGTTTTGAATAATATCAGCAGCAGCTTGCAATCTTGACTCTTCTGTATCAACATAAGGATATGGAACACTACCATTTACAGGAATAGAAATCCCTGCATTTGTAAGTTCTCCTTCGAAACTCATCATTCTATCCATATCGGATGCGCTTCCGGAAATTCCTGCAGCACCTCTAGCTACTGTACCTTTTACAGGTTCACCTGGTTGAGCGAAATTATAATATTCGTCCTTTGTTCCCCAAGTATTATTATAGTAATAAGCATATGTATTGGCTTCATATGCGATTGAGTGTGCCATATCTGGCATAAATTCACTTCCTGTAGTATTATTATCTGACTGCTGACATGAACTTGTTAGCAATGCTATAAATAGTACCGCGAAGAATAGAATATGATTAAATTTATTTCTCATCAATAAATGATTCTGTGTCTTAAATAATTTTAGAGCTTACTTCTTCTGCTCCTGTTTCCTTCAAAAAAGATTCTGCAACTGATGAATCTACATGAGATTTATCAAAAGCAATACAGAATTTATCATCTGTAATCCTATTATCTAGAATTGGTAAAGTTACTCCAGGTCCCATCCCATTAACTATGTAGAATGTTACAACCATTCCAATAGCAGCAAACAATACTGTTAACTCGAATGTGATAGGAATAAAAGATGGTACTGCCCAGTAGGGTTTACCCCCAAAAATAACAGGCCAATCTTTTGTAAATATCCACGTCATTCCCAAGAAAGCAGTCAAAGTACCTAAACTACCGTAGATAAAACCACCTATGTGTAATCTAGACTCTTCAAATCCCAATAGGGGATCAAGTCCGTGAACTGGGAAAGGTGTAAATACCTCCATGATTTCAAGATGTTTCTCATTAGCTACTTTCACAGCTTTTAAGAGAATCTCTTCATCATTATATAAACCGTAAATTACGTCTTTTGTCGTTTTTGCCATCTTAGTTTAATTAGTGATTTTCAGATGATACAGATTCAGAGTGATCGTGATGAGAATGTGCATTCTCTCCACTATATTGATCTCCTGAAGATTTCAAAATACTTTTTACCTCAGCAATCGCTACCACAGGTGCAACTCTTACGAACAATAAATAAAGAACAAAGAATATTCCTATTGTACCTGTAAAAATTCCTACCTCAACCCATGAAGGCTTATAAAAACTCCAACTTGATGGTAAATAATCTCTGGCTAAAGTTGTAGCGATAATTACAAAACGCTCAAACCACATACCTATATTTACTACAATAGATAAGAAGAAGGTCCATACAATATTTCTTCTAATTTTGCGGCTCCAGAAAAACTGTGGAGAAACAACATTACAAAACATCATACCAAAGTATGACCACCAATATGGTCCTAGTGCTCTGTTGAAGAATGCAAATTGCTCATATACATATCCAGAATACCAAGCAATAAATAACTCTGTAAGATAAGCAACACCTACAATTGTACCTGTTACTAAGATTACCTTATTCATTGACTCAATGTGAGCTAGAGTAATATAGTCTTCTAATTTTAAAATTTTTCTTGTAATTAACATCAATGTTAATACCATTGCAAAACCTGAGAAAATCGCCCCTGCAACAAAATATGGAGGGAATATGGTTGTATGCCATCCAGGAATTACTGAAGTTGCGAAATCAAAACTTACAATTGTGTGTACTGAAAGTACAAGTGGTGTAGCTAATCCTGCTAGTACTAATGAGATTGACTCCCATCTTTGCCAGTGTTTAGCTGAACCATTCCATCCAAATGATAAGAAAGCATAAATTTTCTTTCTCATTCCTCTCGCTCTATCTCTTACTGTAGCAAAATCCGGTACTAACCCTGTATACCAGAATAATAATGATACTGTGAAATAAGTAGATATTGCAAATAAATCCCACAATAGTGGTGAATTAAAGTTAGGCCATAGAGGTCCTCTTGTGTTCGGATATGGGAAGAAGTAAAATACTACCCATGCTCTACCAACGTGTATCCCTGGGAATAGTGCGGCACAAAGAACGGCAAAGATTGTCATCGCTTCTGCAGCTCTATTTACTCCCGTTCTCCATTTCTGTCTGAATAGTAAAAGTATCGCTGATATCAAAGTACCGGCGTGACCAATACCGATCCACCATACAAAGTTGGTAATATCCCATCCCCATCCTATGGTTCTGTTCAAATTCCATTCTCCTATACCGAACCAAATTGTCCAAGCGATGCAGAAAACGCCAAAAGTAGCTAAAGCTGCTGCTACCGAAAAGGCAATCATCCACAATCCTCCTGGAGCTTTTTCCGTTGGTGATACCAAATCCTCAGTAATCTGATGATAGGTTTTATGGCCGGTTATTAATGGCTCCCTAATTGCTGAAACAGGTGCACTCATATTTTTTTTATCTTAAGGTTATTTAAGCGTCAAGTTTTTCATTACGGTTGTTCACTCTCATTTGATATTGAACTGAAGATCTCACATTTACTTCCTCTAATACGATGAAGTTTAATGGATTCTGAAGTTTTCTATCGAGATTACCCCCTTTATTATTCATATCACCAAAAGTAATAGCTCCTGTAGGACAAGCTGTTTGACAAGCTGTTTTTACATCACTATCTCTTAGTTTTCTACTTTCTAATTTCGCAGTTAATTTTCCAGACTGTATTCTCTGAACACAGAAGCTACATTTTTCAATAACTCCTCTTGATCTTACAGTTACATCTGGATTTAAAACCATTCTAGTCAAGTTATCAGCTCCAAAAGGAACTGTCTCACCATTTATAGTTGGTTGATTTCCAGGGAAAATATCAGCTGTAGTATAGTCTAACCAATTAAATCTTCTTACTTTATAAGGACAGTTATTCGCACAATATCTTGTACCAACACATCTATTGTAAGTCATTTGATTAAGTCCTTCTGAAGAGTGGTTCGTAGCATTTACAGGACATACGTTCTCACAAGGTGCATTATCACAATGCTGACACATCATTGGTTGATACACAGTATTAGGGTTTTCTAATTTACCATAATAGTATCTATCAATTCTTAACCATGTCATTTCATGATGTCTGCTTACTTCTGTTTTACCAACAACTGGAACATTATTCTCAGCCATACAAGCCACAGTACAAGCACTACATCCAGTACATGATGTTAAATCAACATGCATTCCCCAGTGATGACCATTATTATATTTATTATCGTGACCACCATAGATCTGTTGATCATTCAAATGTTGTGCATGACTTCTTTTTGTATCGAGATCTTTTACATTTTCTTTTAATCCATCTAATGATGAATAATAAACAATAGAACGATCAGTCAATGCTCCTTGATATCCTTCAACTCCCATTCCATAATCGAATGTAACTAAAGCTGCTTCATCTGCATTGATCAATTCACCTGTTTTTTTATCTGTGTCTTTTACACCATAAGTATGGTGATATTGAACACTAGAATAATTATCCTGCTTTCCTACTTTTTTACTTAGTTCAACATTACTAACAGAATAAATACGATTTCCTTTAGCATCCATTGATACAAATGGGTTCATATCAAGTCCTACTCCTTGAGCACATGCTCCAGCAACTGTACGACCATATCCCAGTGCTAACGCAACTGTTCCCGGTGCTTGACCAAATTGCTGAACAACTGGCACTGTAATCTTTTCTCCATTTACTGTGATGTCTACTAAATCTCCATCTTTAAGACCATTAATAGAAATCATTCTTCTTACCCCATCAAAATCAACTGGTACCGCTAAGTAATTACCCCAAACAGTACGTGTAATAGGATCTGGCATTTCCATTAACCAAGGATTGTTGGTGTTTTCACCATTTCCTATTGTTGCTTGAAATATTTTAAGTTCGAATGTTCCTTCAGCACTTGTTTTAGGCATTGTTATACCTGATGCTGTCGGAGTTCCCGAAAATGAATTTCCTCCGCCATTGGATGCTAACTTTACGAAACCATCATGCAATGCAGATTCCCAATATCTTTTCGCATTACTACTTCCAGTTTGGTTTGCAAATGCATTATCTTGGAAGGTTTGAGCTACATAATCCATATAAGAACCACCATAGTCAACTCCCGCCCATGTTAATAATGTTTCAGCATCTTGCCTTGTATCAAAAATTGTTTTGATTGTTGGCTGCATCAACATATACTTACTTGCTGATGGCTGAGCATCTCCCCAACTTTCCAAATAATGACTAGTTGGAGCAACAATCATTGCGCCATCTGTTGTCTCATTGTTTGAATATGTAACTGCTATTTTATTTTTTACTTTTCCTAATGCTGCTGCGAATTTTCCACTTGCAGTAAAATCGTAAACTGGATTTGTTCCCATTACAATAACTGTATCAACTGATCCAGCATTCATATCCGAAACTAATTTACTTACTGCTTTGTCATCTCCTTTAAATGTCATTAAAGCATCTGACATATCCATTGTTGAACCTATATTTCCTAATGCATTATTTATTGCATTAACTAACATCTGCTCAGTTTCGTTATTAGTACCACAAACAACTAAAGATTTACCAGCTGCTGCCTTTAAATCTTGAGCCATTAAGCTAATAGCTTTTTTAGCTTCGCTGTTTAACGTTCCTCCTGAAAGACCAGCACCAGTTACCGCATTGTATAAGGCAACAATAGCCGCTCCTTGTTCAGAAGGCTTAACTAATACTCTGTTATCAGCATTGGATCCTGTTAAAGACATATGCGACTCTACTTGATAAAGTCTATTCATCTTGGCGTTAGAAGCGCTTTTTATTTTTCTATTCGATACAAAGTCAACAGAATACTTAGTACTATCACCCCAAGTTCCTAAGAAGTCAGCATCAAAACTTACAATAACATCCGCTTTATCAAAATGATACGAAGGGAATGCTCTTTGTCCGAATGCTTTTTCATTAGCATCTAATAAAGCCGAATAAGATACTGTATCATATTGTACATGAGTAACATTATATTTTGCTTTAAAAGCGTCAATTGCTTTTTGTAAAGATGGGCTGAATATCGACGACGTGATTAAAGCTATTGAGTTAGATCCGCTTAAGATTTCCATTGCTTTCTTATCAACATCAGACCATGAAGAGTCACCTCCGTTCATCATTGGAGACTTAAATCTAGCTGTGTCATACAAACTCAATACTGAAGCTTGTGCTCGAGCTGATGTTCCTCCATAACCAACAAGGTCGTTACCTTCAATTTTGATAGGTCTACCTTCTCTAGTTTTAACAAGAATAGGAGCGCATTCATTACCTTGTACAAAGGTTGTTGCATAATATGTAGCAACTCCAGGTACGATGGTATCTGGCTTTATTGTATAAGGAATGGCTCTTTTTACTGGAATATCACAACTAGCTGCAATTGCAGCTGCACCAACTCCAAAACCAAGCATTTTAAGGAAATCTCTACGATTACCTTCTACTTGTTCTACAGCTTCAACATTCCCAAGAGTTTCGGGTAACGAAGCAAATTCTTGTTTGGAAATTTCAATATAGGATGGGTCATTTGTGAGATCTTTCTCCCCTATCCATACACCTTGATCTTTTCCTTTCATTATATTAAGTTATAAATTATCGCAATTAGATTGTTCGTATTATTAGTAGTGACATTTTTGACATTCAAGTCCTCCGATGTCTTCTACAGTCACTTTGAGCCTATCTCCAGATTTCATTTCTTTATGATAATCTTCGTAAGCACTATAATATGTATCATCAAAGTCAACTTCTGTTTGTCTGTGACAGTTTATACACCATCCCATTGACAAAGGAGACATTTGTTGAACAACTTCCATTTCTTCTACTTTACCATGACATGTCTGACACTCTACCCCACCTACACTTACGTGTTGTGCGTGATTAAAGTACACATGATCTGGCAAATTGTGTATTCTTATCCATTCGATAGGACCTTTAACTGATGTCTTTTGCTCATTCGTTAAGCTAGAAACTATATCAGCCCACTGATCATCAGCCAATTCATTCAATTCTGATTCATCTGCATCAGCTAATTTTTCATTGTTTTCTTGATTAGCAGCAACTATCCATTTTTTGTATAATTCTTCGACTGCTTCTTCAGACATGTCATCATAATTATCGATGTATTTACTTTGGATAGGATCAAATCCAGAAGCTGCATAAATTTTAGTTATTTCAGCTGTTCCATGTTCGCTACCATAATTGATTGCTTTGTGACAATTGATACATGTATTTGTAGCTGGAATTACAGAATGCTTTGATCTTCTTGCACCATCGTGACAATATTGACAATCGATTTTATTTAAACCTGCATGTGTTTCGTGTGAAAATTTAATAGGTTGTTCAGGAGCATAGCCTTGTTGACGTCCCAAGCTTACAGCATTGTTAACTGTGGTATAACCTCCCAATACAACTAATGCAAAAAGTACAAATCCAATTAAGCCTTTACTTGTCAAAATATCAAGAACTGATTTTCTTTCAATTATTGCATTTGGATCTTCTTTCTTAGCCGCAATGACATTTAAATTACCAATTACTCTAGCAAGAACTAATGCTAATAAACCAAGGAAACCTAGAAGTGCAGCATATAACCACTTGCTTACAC
>CAYOIL010000041.1:384-6042 GCA_964403985.1 uncultured Saprospiraceae bacterium | reverse complement strand
TGTAGGACCATCTATTGGCAAAGGATATGCACCATTAATTGTTACAAAATCAATATATTCTAACAGTGAAGAAATTTGAGGATCAGTCAAATTGGGGAATGCAGTCATTACTGCACCATTCCACTCTGTTACCAAAGAAGTAGCTCTTGGATGCCCACTTGCCTTTAACGCTTGAGAATTTCTTATCCAAGCATATAATTCTTCTTGAGGATATTCAGCCCACCTTTCTTGAGCACCGCCTAGTGCAGGTCCCGTCATATCCTTCTTCATGCTCTTATCGTGACAAGTTGCACAATAGTTACGGAATAGTGTTTTTCCTTCGTCTAAGTTCGGCTGAGCATAGGATGAAGTAGAAAACCCTGCTAGGAAAAGAACTAACAGAAATGACTTTAAAAAAGCGGTTATAATTTTATTATTCATAGTCAACAAATCGACGTTAATTATTTAACTAAAGCGCCCAGTAAAGATTACTCTACTGTGACATTTCAGAATTTATCCACAAAAATAGTCACACATATAAGTTTTACCAATATTTTATGACTAGTTTCGTTCTATTTAGACAACTTCTAAATAAATTTTCAATCTACAAATTATCACACTGAAACTTTCGCTTTAATGTGAGGATGTGGATTGTATTCAATTAATGAAAAATCCTCATATGTAAAGTCTAGTATATCATTTACTTGAGGATTTATTTTCATTTTCGGCAATGGTCTAGGTTCTCTGGTTAGTTGTAATTTAGCTTGTTCAAGGTGATCCATATACAAATGTACATCTCCAAATGAGTGGACAAATTCTCCTGCTTCCAATCCACAAACTTGAGCGACCATCATTGTAAAAAGTGCATATGAAGCAATATTAAATGGAACACCAAGAAAAGTATCAGCAGATCGTTGATACAATTGACAAGATAATTTACCATCAGCTACATAAAACTGAAACAAGCAATGACATGGAGTTAATGCCATATCTTCAAGTTCACCTGTATTCCATGCATTGATGATTATTCTTCTACTGTTTGGATTATTTTTAATAAGATCTATGGCGCGCATTAATTGATCGACGGAATCACCATTTGGTTTGGTCCAGCTTCTCCATTGTTTACCATAAACAGGTCCAAGGTCTCCATTTTCATCAGCCCATTCATTCCAAATTCGCACACCGTTTTCTTGCAAATATTTTACATTAGTATCTCCCTTTATAAACCATAAAAGTTCATATATGATAGACTTCAAATGGAGTTTTTTAGTGGTAATCATCGGGAAACCTTCGCTTAAATCAAAACGCATTTGATAGCCAAACGTACTGATGGTTCCAGTACCGGTCCGATCTGATTTCTTAACTCCTTTTGTCAGAATATGGTCAAGAAGTGAGAGATATTGACGCATATGTAAAATTAATATGTGTTAGGCTGCAAATGTAAAAACATTTCTTGTAGCATCAACTTTTGATTAAATAAATTACTAATTAAATGTTAATTCTTTTAACAGAGGAGTTATGTAAGAGTTCTTATTCCTCCTTTCTTTTTGGGCTTAAAGCCCAAAAAAACATTCTTTTCGACTCAAATACAAAGCGTTAGCAATTTGTTCATTTTGGGTTTAACCCAAAAAAAAATGCCTTTCCCAATTTTAATTGAAAAAGGCATTTCTATTATATTGATATTCAATTAAGAACTTTTTCGCGCTTTTATAGCTGACATATATTTATTAAGCTCTTCTTTCACTTTTGGAGCTAATATCACTAGACCAATCATATTCGGCACCATCATTGCAAAAATCATGGCATCTGAGAATCCAATTACTGAACCTAAACTTGCTGCTGCTCCGATAATCACGAAAACACAGAATATAAATTTATACGTAATTTCGGCTTGTCTAGACCTTCCGAACAAATAAGACCATCCTTGATATCCATAATATGACCAACTAATCATTGTACTAAAAGCAAATAATACAACTGCTACTGTTAATACATATGGGAACCAAGAAATAACAGATCCAAATGAATCTGAAGTCAATAAAATCGCCTGAGCATCATTCAAGGTAGAGTTATCGGCATTTACATTACCTGTAATAATTAATACTAAAGCTGTCATTGTACAAACTACAACTGTATCGATAAACGGTTCAAGTAGAGCAACCATTCCTTCACTTGCAGCGTACTTCGTTTTTACAGCAGAATGCGCAATCGAAGCAGAACCAATTCCCGCTTCATTAGAAAAAGCAGCACGTCTAAACCCTTGCACTAAAACACCAATTACACCACCTGCAACTCCTTCTGGACTAAATGCACCATTGAAGATCTGAGCAAATGCATCTCCTAGCATACTTACATTAGATAGGATTACCCAAAGAGAAGCAACTACATAAATTACGACCATGAATGGTACAATTTTATCAGTAACTTTTGCTATAGATTTTATACCTCCTATAATTACGATACCTACACCTACAGACATTACTAATCCGAATAACCATCCTTTTCCATGTAGTACAGATTCAGTACCACCAGTTATATTTTCTACTAGCTGGAATGCTTGATTCACTTGAAACATGTTTCCACCACCAAATGATCCACCAATTACAAATACTGCAAAAATAACGGCAAGGACTTTACCGAAACCTTCCATTCCTGTTGCCTTTAAACCTTTTTTCAGATAGTACATTGGTCCACCGTAAACAGTCCCATTCTCGTCAATATCTCTATATTTTACACCAAGTGTACACTCTACGAATTTACTTGCCATTCCTAGAAAACCAGCTACAATCATCCAGAAAGTCGCTCCTGCTCCTCCAATAGAGACAGCTATCGCAACTCCTGCGATATTACCTAAACCAACAGTGGCCTATAGGGCTGCAGTAAGCGCTTGAAAGTGCGAAACTTCTCCTTCTTTCTCAACTTTTATCGTTTCCTTTATATCTCCACCAGGTGTAGAATCTCCAGCTGCGACTAAAGACGAATGATCATCAATATCATCGTATTTTCCTCTTACGATATTAATAGAAGTAAAAAATCCTGTGAAGTTTATACCTTTAAAATAAAGTGTAAAATATATAGCACCAAGTATCAATGGAAACAGAACCCAGTATACACTAACTTCCTCTGTAAAAGGAATTTGGTAAAAAATTATACTAACGAACCAACCTGTTGCAGCTCCGAAAAATTCATCTATTTTTTGATCAAGTCCTACTTCAGTAGCTGCTTCTTGTGCATCTTGAGCAAAAGAAAGAATCGGTAGTAAGAATAATATTGGGAAAAGTAGCCTTTTTTTCATATTTGGTTTTTGAAGTTTCAGTTCTTATGTAGCATGCAATATCTTAAAAAATATAAGTGTTTTCAAACTTTGTTCTCAATAATTGTCGATATCATGCCCTCGTTTCCAAATTATTGATGTGAAATAGTATGGAAAATAAAGAATTTAAAATATATATAAAAAGAAAATATGTAATGATTATACATATCAATTCTACTACTGTATATTTGGGTTAAACCCAAAAAAAATGGTTGAGATGGTTTGTATTCAATTGGGATCAAACGTTGGAAAAAGAAGGGATACACTAAATAAGGCAAAGGAAGAATTGCTGATTGGTGTAGAAATAATTTCTGAAGGTTCAGTTTATGAAACAGAAGCTTGGGGAGTGAAGAACCAAAATGCTTTTTACAATCAGCTTATACTAGTGAAAACCGAATTAAGTCCATTTGCTTTATTAAAAATGACTCAAAATATAGAGCAAAAGATGGGCAGAGTGAAAGATAAGAAATGGGGCCCTCGAATTATTGATATTGATATTATATATTATGGTTCCAAGGTTATTTATTCTCCTACACTTAAAATTCCTCATGAATTTATGAGTCAACGAAACTTTGTTTTGAAACCTTTGCTTGAGATTGCTCCTGCATGGTATCATCCATTGTTCAGAAAGAACGTAACAGAACTTTCAAAAATTTGCAAAGATAATAGTGAAGTAAAACGAATAGAAATTAATGTCGAATAAGCTACCATATAATTATATATGTATAGAGGGTAATATAGGATCTGGGAAAACGACCTTTTGTGAAATGATGCAAGAAGATTACAATTGCACATTGATACTTGAAGAGTTTGATGATAATCCTTTTCTACCTATGTTTTATGAGAATCCAGAAAAGTTCGCCTTTACAGTAGAGCTGTTTTTTATGACGGAGCGTCATAAACAAATGAGTTGCACATTGTCGGTAAGAAATATGTTTGATGATTTCGTGTTGGGAGATTATTTCTTTTTAAAAACATTATTATTTGCGAGAAAGAATCTTTCCGAAGAAGAGTTTAAACTTTTTCAAAAGATTTTCCAAGTGTTGAATGCAAATTTCCAGCAACCAGATTTAGTTGTGTATTTTCATAGAAGTGTTGATATTTTAAAACAGAATATAGACAAAAGAGGTCGACCATATGAAGCTAATATTTCAAAAGAATATTTAACTCAAGTGCAGAATTCGTATTTTGAGTATTTTCGGAATGTACTCTCCTACCCTGTATTGATATTGGATCTTAAAGATTTGAATTTTGTAGAGAATAAAAACCATTACGAATTTTTAAAATCTCTATTACAGAAAAAATATATGCCAGGTGTGCATAGAATATCCTTGAATACTTAGAATTTAGGACAGTTAATTGGTTTTCTATATTTCGTATCTCTATTTATATATTGTAAAGAGAATTCGAATGCACCTCTTCCGCTTGTAGCGTTGATTAATCTGCTTGTAGAAATATCGTAAGAAACACCGAACAACCAAGCTTCGTATTCAAAAGTGGCACTTACTATAATAGCGTCATTTATAATTGCTTGTGGTTCTCCTCTTACCATTCTGGTCCAAACACCCGCTCGAAGAGCTACTTCTTTCCAATCTCTATGTTTATATCTCATATGAAATCCAGGCATCACCATTCTAGATGGATTCTGAATATATGCGACATAATTTGGCATAAAACTCAATTCTCTATTTAATAGAATTTCACCTCCAGCATGAATGGTGTATAGTCTTTTCAGGCGAATATCACCAAACTCAGACAAGGAAATTACAGGTGTATTCAAGTGGTTTGCTGAAGCTCCTAGGTATACATTGTTTCTTTCACTAAAGATAGCATAGTACAAAAGCCCAAAACCAAAATCTCCAAATAATGGAGAATTTCCATTCATATTAATCAGATCTTCATTATTGGGTCTTGCCCAATCAACACCACCATTATTGGTATCAAATTGATTTCCAAACCAAAGTTGCGTGATATCAACTGAATTCTGTCCACCACCTAATTTTAAACCACCTACAAGGTAGTGTTGCGTCGAAGAGTAAGCACTTGCACCAATTTGCTTTATATACCCTATATTAATGTGTCCATTTTGTTGTAAATAAGAAGATGTTCCTGATTCATCTCTAGTAAAATCAATTCCATAGGTTAGGAAATCATTGTTCTTTATATGAATTTTAGCATCGAATTGAGCACTAAGTGTTTTATAGGATTTGGATCTGTGAATACTACTCCACTGATCTCGATAGTTTATTGCAATCCTTTGTTGACCATCAAAAACTCCAGTCAATGATGGATTTAATAAGACATTGGCGTTATAGAATTGTGAATAAATTGCATCCTGAGCATTTAAGCTCGTAAAGCTTGCAAAA
>CAYOIL010000041.1:0-374 GCA_964403985.1 uncultured Saprospiraceae bacterium | reverse complement strand
TGCTGGTACAAACCAAAATAATATATAGTATATACTTATTCATTATTTAATCAATGTTGAGTTACCTGAATAAATATCTTTAAAACCATTTGAAAACTCTGCCTCTACCACCCAAGTGTAAACTCCAGGAAGCATTTCTTTTCCTTTGAAGTTACCATCCCAACCTCTAGATGAATCATTTACTTCAAAACCTTCATCTTCATAAACAACTTCTCCCCATCGATCATAAACTCTGAAAACGTTAATTTTAACGCCTTCAATTCCATACACGGATAATAAATCATTGGTAAAGTCCCCATTGGGCGTAAAGCCAGTAGGAACGAACACTGCATCACTATTTTCAATATATAGATTAATAAAATCATCTACTATAC
>CAYOIL010000040.1:0-20412 GCA_964403985.1 uncultured Saprospiraceae bacterium | reverse complement strand
ACTGTGAGGTGTACGACCATAAACCAAGATCCTATAAGGAACTTCCTGTAAGAATTGCAGAATTCGGAACAGTATACAGATATGAACAATCTGGTGAATTACATGGACTTTCAAGAGTACGTGGATTTACACAAGATGATGCGCACATATTCTGTACTAAAGAACAATTAAAAGGAGAATTTCTTGACGTACTAGAGCTAACTACTTTGGTACTTCGTAAAATGGGATTTGAAGATTATACTGCCCAAATTTCTTTAAGAGACCCAGACAATCCATCTAAATATATAGGCTCTGATGAAAACTGGGAGGCTGCTGAACAAGCAATTATCGATGCAACAAGTGAAGTAGATATAGAAACAGTAACAGCTTATGGCGAAGCAGCATTCTATGGACCGAAACTTGACTTCATGATAAAAGATGCAATCGGTCGTCAATGGCAACTAGGAACTATTCAAGTCGATTATAATCTACCTGAACGTTTCGAATTGGAATACATAGGATCAGATAATGCAACGCATAGACCTGTAATGATTCACCGTGCACCTTTTGGGAGTATGGAGCGATTTATGAGTATTTTAATCGAACATACAGCTGGTAAATTCCCACTTTGGTTGACACCGGAACAATATGTTTTACTTCCAGTTTCCGACAAGTATGTTGACTTGTGTAATGAGATCAAACTCGAACTTGCGAAGCATGATATCCGAGGAATTATCGATGATCGTACAGAGTCAATAGGAAGGAAAATTCGTGACAATGAATTGGCAAAGATTCCATATCTATTGATTGTTGGTGAAAAAGAATTGGCTAATGGAGGAGTTGCTGTAAGACGACAAGGAGAAGGGGACAAAGGAACTATGTCAGTATCAGACTTTGTTACTCATTTTAACGAAGCATTGAACGAGTAAATATTTATGTCAGAAACTGTAAAAACAGATATTCGGAAGTATAGTCTGGAAGAATTAAAGGTTTGGGCTCAAGCCCAAAAAGAACCTGCGTTCAGGGCTAAGCAAATAGACGAATGGCTGTGGAAAAAACGAGCAGTTTCTTTCGATGAAATGACTAACTTATCTAAAGGCTTACGCCAAAAATTAGAGGATCATTTCGTTATAAATGGTATTGTTCTGGATACTATGCAAAAAAGTAATGACGGAACAATCAAATGTCGTTTCACTCTTCATGATGGCCATAAAATAGAATCAGTACTCATTCCTGTTCCTGACTCGGGTCGATACACTGTATGTGTTTCGTCCCAAGTAGGATGCAGCTTAAGCTGTGCATTTTGTGCTACGGGAATGATGAAAAGAATGCGAAATCTGGACGGAGCAGAAATCTATGATCAATATGTTCTTATCAATGAAATGTGCGAAAAAGAATACGGCCATCCTTTAACAAATGTTGTATACATGGGAATGGGAGAACCTTTATTGAATTATAAAGGAACATTGGATAGTATTCATTTGCTGACTAGTGAGAAAGGGCTGAATATTGCCGCTAGAAGAATTACGATAAGTACTGCGGGTATTGCAAAAATGATCAAGAAATTAGCCGATGATGATACAGGCGTGAACTTGGCATTATCTTTACATGCAGCTGATGACGAAAAGCGAGATAAGATCATGCCGATTAATGAAACCAATACGCTGTCTGCACTAATGGATTCAATCAGTTATTTTTACGAAGCAACTGGAAATAAAATCTCTTACGAATATATCGCATTCAAAGATTTCAACGATTCTATTGAAGATGCAAATAAACTGGCCGCTTTATGTCGACGTTTTCCTGTACGAATTAATGTTATCGAGTACAACCCTATTCCAGGTTTGACTTTCGTCAAAAGTTCAAAAGATACTTTGGATGCATTTGCGAGACACTTGAAAAGCAAAGGGATAATGATGACTGTAAGGAGAAGTCGCGGAAAAGATATCGATGCAGCTTGTGGTCAGCTGGCTAATCAGGAGTGAATTAAATGAATAATAGGCATTTTTAAATAAATCCCTCCATGGTACTTTAGAGCCTTGTCGCTCGAAGTGGCATCTTATTCAAAAGAAAGCACAAGGGGTTGAAACCCCTTGGAAATATTACTTTCATTGATAAGTCCAACTAAGGTATTTAAGGGTATAACCCCATTGGAAATATGATTTTTTAAGTGGACTCTCCATTTCTTTTGGGCGAAAGCCAAGTTTAAAAAGATTATAAACTTATAGATATACTTAGGAGTATTAGTAGTTACCAATTATTCATGATTTCCTAATCGTCACTGTACTTTTTCCTCCCTCATACTCCCTCCAGATGGAGATATTTTCTTGTGTACTCAATATTTAGAAACTTTTGGGCGAAAGCCCAAAATGCAAAAGTTCGGTTAAATTTTCATTTCCTAAAACTATATATCCCACTATTCATGTTACATTTACTGTAATCAAGAAAATTGGTGTTATTTTTGATATTAATATAACATTGAGTTACTTAAGCATATAAAATTGAGTCGGAAAATGAGAAATTATCTATTTGCGTTTTCATCGGTTGCGTTATTAGCAGCGATGTTTATTATCAATCCATTCACTGGAGACCCTAAAGCAAAAGAAGAAGCTATAATAAAAGCAGTACTTGCTTATCTAGATCAAGTGCATTATCAACCTGTTGAATTAAATGATGAATTTTCAGAAAAGGCTTATGATTTATTCATAGAATCAATTGATGCAAATAAGAGATTCTTAACTCAAGATGACTTAGGTAAATTGATAGATTTCAGGCTAAAGATTGATGACGAATTAGAAAATAGCACATTACTTCTTTTTAATGATGCAAATGAATTAATAGAATCAGCTATAGATAGAGCGGAGAATATTTTTGAAGAAGAAATAGAGAAAACATTCGATTTTAGTATTGAAGAAGAAATTGATCTTGATCCGGAGAAAAGAGATTATCCAGTTGATGAGGATGCAATAAGAGATTACTGGAGAAAAACGTTGAAATACGATATTCTTACTAAGTATTATAGAAAGCTTGACAAGCAAGAAAAAGAAATTGAAAAGCGTAAAAAACAAGAAGAGGAGGGAATAAAAGAAAGTAAAACAGAGGAATTTGAAGTTCTTTCAAAAGAAGAATTATTAAAGCAAAGCAAAGAAGATGTAAAAGAAAACTTTGAAGATTGGTTTAAAAGATTGAATAAAATCAGGCGATCAGATAGATTCGAGTCCTATGTAAATGCAATAATGCACGTATTTGATCCACATTCAGACTATTTCAACCCAAAAGATAAAGCTGATTTCGATATAAGAATGTCGGGCAAATTAGAAGGAATAGGAGCAAGATTATCAGTAGATGGAGATTACACAAAGGTTGTGTCTATAGTGCCTGGAGGTCCTGCATGGAGAGGAAAAGAGTTAGAAGTTGATGATTTGATATCAGCTGTAAAGCAAGAAAACGAGGAAGAAACAATCAATATAGAAGGAATGCGTCTTGATGATGTTGTTTCGAAAATTCGTGGTAAGAAGGGAACAAAAGTTACTCTTACAGTTAAAAAACCGGATGGCACATATAATGATGTTACAATAGAAAGAGATGTCGTAATTACTGAAGAAGGGAATGCAAAGTCGGTGCTAATTGACTTAGAAGGTGTGGATAGAAAATTAGGCTACACTTATTTACCATCATTCTATGCTGATTTCAAAACAAAGAATGGAAGATCATGTGCAAAAGATATAGAAACTGAGCTTAGAAAATTAAAAGAACAAAATGTAGACGGGATTATTCTCGATATAAGAAATAATGGTGGTGGTTCTTTAAGGGATGTTGTAGATATGGCTGGTTTATTTGTAGAAGAGGGACCAATGGTTCAAGTAAAACCTAAAACAGGAAAGCCATATGTTTTGGAAGATGAAGATTCTTCGGTTCAATATAACGGGCCACTGATTATTATGGTTAATGATTTCAGTGTATCAGCGAGTGAAATTTTGGCGGCAGCCTTACAAGATTATAATAGAGCATTAATAGTAGGTTCACCTAGTACTTTCGGTAAAGGATCTGTGCAGCGTTTTTATTCTTTAGACAGAGTAAGAGGTGCGAATGAATTCAAACCATTAGGTGATGTGAAAATGACGATTCAAAAATTCTTCCGAATTGATGGAACATCGACTCAACTTAAGGGTGTAGAAGCAGACATTGTATTACCAGATAGTTATTTATATATCAAAAGAGGTGAAAAAGATTACGATTATCCTCTAGAATGGACGGAAATTGAAAAGGTTGATTATGATCAAAAAGCATTCAAAATTACTGAGTACGAGAAATTAAGAAAACTGAGTGATGAACGTGTAAAGCAAGATGAGGATTTCAAACTTGTTCTTAAAAACGCAGAAAGATTAAAAGAAAATAGTGACAATAGAGTGTATTCATTGAATCTTGATTCTTTTGTAAATCAATTAAAAACAGATTCAGAGGAAGCAAAACAATTTAAGAAGATAGGGAAAGATGAAATCGAAGGATTAACGATTGAAAACCTTATGGTTGATATGTCTTATATTGAAGCAGATTCTTCGAGAATAGGAAGAAATGAAGACTTTATCAATCAACTTAAAAAAGATATTTATCTAGAAGAAACTATCCATATTATGGATGATCTTATAAAATATAATTAATTGGAGTTTCGAGGATGATATTTCATGATTGTATCTCTCAAGAACTTAGTATCCAAGTGGGTATAAATTTCTGTAGTAGTAATCGATTCATGACCTAGCATATCTTGAATAGCTCGAAGATTAGCTCCACCTTCTATCAAGTGTGTGGCAAATGAATGCCGGAATGTATGAGGACTTACAGCCTTTTCTATTCCGGCTTTTGTTTTTAAGCGTTTAATGATTGTAAAAATCATGACTCTTGTTAATGGATTTCCTCTTCGGTTTAGAAAAACAAAATCTTCACTGCCTTCTTTGATTGGCCCTTTTTTGCGAATCTCATTTATATATAAGTTAAGATGTTTCATCGCATCCTCCCCTATTGGCACTAGTCTTTCTTTATTATTTTTTCCTATTACTCTTATTATCCCTGCATCAGGAAAGTAAGCAGATAATTTCATATTGATTAGTTCACTCACTCTTAAACCGCAAGCATAAAGTGTTTCAATAATCGCTCGATTTCGATGGCCCAGCGCTTCACTCATATCAATAGCTGCAATGATTTGCATAATTTCTTCAATACTTAAAACACTAGGAATTTTTTTTGAAAGTTTTGGTCCTTCAATGTTATCAAGCGGATTTTTATCAACAACATCTTCGATTTGTAAAAATCGAAAGAACGCTCTGAGTCCAGACAATATTCTGGCTTGGGATTTTTCCTCCATTCCACAAGAAAAAATAAAATGAACAAATTCAGCTATATGATCATGTGTAACTTGAACAGGTGAAATATTGTTAGAAGAAATGTGTTCTGAGTCAGCAAGTTTACCTACATCCCGTATATAAGCCTCTATTGTATGATCTGATAAACCTCTTTCAAGTTTAAGATACATTTTAAAAGACTTTATATACTGATTCCAAACTTTCATAAAACAAATATACAAATTGATATTCTAGGAGTAAAATATTAAAATAAATTATAATATAATGTTTAAGAAAACGATTTACATATAAATTAAACTAGAGGAATCTATAATTTTATATAGTCAACTCTAGAACAATCTTATATTAGTGGTATATCGCTTATAAATGTCCTTTTTTAATTACATAAGAAGAAAGCTTGCTCAATCTGATAGTGGTCCAGATGTAAAATTTGGAAGGCATACTATTAATACAAAAGAGAAAGAGGAACTAGCTTTGCTAGGAGAAGCCATTCATTTATTTGAAGACAACAAACTTCTTGAATCAATTGAATATCTACTTAATTATCTTCGAAATGACATGGAAGATAATCTTGCTTATGATGTAGAAGGTGAAGAATTATTCTTTGAACTATTCCAAGGCTCTAAGCAAATTATGGGTAGATGTAATAATGAAAAATTTGTAGCGATATCTGAAATTGCACAATTGAAGAGTTCGAATATCGGGCTATTCAGAAAATTACTAGAAAGGAATTATAGATTAAAGTATTGTAGATTTTGTTTAGAGGAAGGTAAATTGATATTAAAATTTGACAGTTTTACTATGGATGCTTCTCCACAAAAAATATTTTATGCTTTAAAAGAAATGTCAATAAATGCAGATAAATACGATGATATTTTAGCAGATGAGTTTGATGAATTAGATAATATTCTTTCAGGTAAGATTACGTATTTGGACAATAACATTCTCGATATAAAAGAAGCATATTTAAGAGCTGAAATTCAGAAAGTTTTGCAAAAAATTGAATCTCCGTCAGGACGTTTAGAAAATCAAGAAGCTGGAATTTCTTATATGTTATTGCATTGTAATTACAAATTGGATTACTTGGTAAAACCCGAGGGTTTTATGATGGAGATACTTGAGCGAAATCACAGAATATATTTCGAACAGAATAAATCGACATCGAAACGGAAGAACGAAGAAATAAAGAATAATTTACTATTAATTTTAAACCGTTCAAGCCAACAACTACGAGAAGAGTTGTATCAGACTGTCCACAATTTTGATTATAGAAAGGCTGCTAGTCTTCTCGAATTAAAAACGTTGATTAATACTGAATTACCAAAAGCAAATAATTATTTTGCCAACAAACAACCGGAAATTGCACTTTCAGTAATAGGTTATGTTGCAAGCTATTCTTTATTTCATTTTAGTTTGCCGACTCCAGATGTTGAAATGTTGTGTCTATTAATCCGTGTTCTTGAAGATGCTTATTACAAAGACTTGGGCTATTCTCCTGATTATACGATGGAAGGAAAGCCTGTAAGAGCATCAATAGAGAAGAGAATTGCATCTATCATTATTGACAGCAAGGATAATCATCCATATTTCAAACCTGAGTATGATACGTTACAATATAATGATGTATTGAGTTTTGCAAATAGTTTTTTAACAATGATTGCTAGTTATGATATTCATTATTCAAAACAACTCATGTAATGGAAGGAATAATAAATAGATTAAAAGAGGCTGTTTTACAGATTGCCACACCTTTCACAACAGGGACTGGTTTTTACTTAGAAGAATGGAATGTTATAGTTACCAATGAACATGTTATTCGAGATAATCGACAAGTTGTTATTAAAGGACATGGGTATGAAAAAGAGATGGTTGATGTCTTGTTTATTGACAAGAAAAGGGATTTAGCTTTTATAGAAGTACCTGAAAAGCATACCATGACATTTTTGGCTTTAAGCCAAAAGGAAAAATTACATCAAGGGCAAAATGTATTAGCAGTAGGGCATCCATTTGGATTGCATTTTACTGCGACTCAAGGAATCATTTCGAATCTTTTACAACAGAAAAATGACATTAGTTATATTCAGCATGATGCAGCTTTAAATCCTGGAAATAGTGGAGGACCGCTAGTAAATCAAGAAGGAGAAGTTATAGGTGTTAATACATTTATAATGAAAAAAGGTACAAATATTGGTTTTGCCTTACCTGTTGACTTTTTTATTGAAGATTTAGAAGAATATTCGAAAATCAGAGAACAACATCCACTTGCCTTAAGATGCCATTCTTGTGCAAACATTATAGGTGAGACCCCAGAAATGGATACCTATTGCCCACATTGTGGAACAGCAATTGATCCTTTATGCAAAATTAAACCGTATCAACCTGAAGGTCCAGCTTATGTTATTGAAAGTGTTTTAGAAAATTTAGATTACTCCGCAGACTTGGCGAGAGTGGGGCCTAGTGCATGGGAAGTGACTAGAGGAAGTGCTAAAATATCTATCCGATATAATAAAAAAAGTAGTATGATAACTGGTGATGCAGAGCTGTGTTTATTACCAAAAACAGGAATAAATGAAATTTATAGCTATTTGTTGCAGCAGAATTACGAAATGAACTATCTATCTTTTAGTGTTAATGAAAACAGTGTAATGCTTTCACTATTAATTCATGAAGCAAATGTAAATTTAGAATCTGCAACTGAAATGATGGGGTACTTATTTGATCGAGCAGATTATTATGATGACATATTGATAGATGAGTTAAATGCAATATTAATTGACAAAAATTGATAAGCATTTACCACTTTTTTGGTGATTTTTGAATAAAAAGCGCTGTTTTTAGTAAAAAACATTACATTTAGATAGGGGCAAGATGTTAATATGTGTCTTGACTATAGAAAAGAACAAAATAAATAGTTAGGAAATTAGAATAAATCTAATGCACTGATTATCTTTAGCTTCTCAAAAATTATATTTAAAAGATTATGACTAAGCGTATCTTAAAATTATTTATGTGTATTGTATGTTTTGCTACTGTTCAATCAGTATCAGCTCAAGACATACATTTTTCACAATTTTACATGTCTCCATTGAATCTTAACCCAGCATTGACTGGTGTTATGAATTGTAACACGAGAATGGTTGTAAATTACAGAAATCAGTGGGCAACTGCAATTAAATCGAATGCTTATAATACTTATTCAGCTTCATATGATCAGAAAATACCAGTAGGTAGATCTGATTATTTTGGAATTGGTGGTGCTTTGTACGGAGATGTTGCAGGTGAAACAAGATTTGGAACTACTCAAGGAAGATTAGCTCTTTCTTACAGTAAAAAAATGGGTGGATACAGAAAGAAGGCTCATTATTTAGTAATAGGTGCTGATGGTGGATTTGCTCAAAGAAGAATTGATATTAACTCATTGAAGTACCCTAACCAACACGATGGTCAAGGTGGTCATGACAATACTATAGATTCTGGTGAATTAATTGAACAAAATGGATACTTATATCCAGATGTTTCAGCTGGTTTATTATGGTTTTCAGTATTTTATCAATACAATAACTTTTATATGGGTGCAGCAATGTCTCACTTAAATCAAGCGAATCAATCGTTCAGAGAAGATGTATTTGACCCATTATATACAAAATTGACATTCCATGCAGGTGGACAAATTAGTTCTACGCCAAAAATGTCATTCTTACCAGGTTTTGTGTTTTTTGCACAAGGTCCCCACAGACAATTCAATTTTGGTACAAGTATGAGGTTTAATCTAGGAAATAGTAGATTAAGTAACCAATCTTTCCAAATAGGTGGATGGTATAGAATAGGAACTAACAATGAAGAAAACTTACACAGTGATGCAGTAATTTTATCTACAAGATTCAATTATCAGCACTTTAATTTAGGTTTCTCTTATGATCTTACTGTTTCTGGATATAATCAAGCAAACTTTGGTGTAGGAGCTTTTGAATTTTCATTAGGATACGATATTTGTGGTCCTGAAAATAGAGGAGTTTATTGTCCTAAATTTTAAGAAAAAATATTTTTAAAAAAAATCCTCTTGTTCGGTTCAGGGCAAGAGGATTTTTTTATTTTTGGCAAAAGTTAAACACATTTATCCCGTTAAAAACTTCAGTTTGAAATTGTTTTTTCTCAAGCAACAAAAACGCTAATTTAGAAGTCTTAATTAAGGTATTTCTAGTAATTCATTTTAATAATATACAACAACAATAGCGCATGTTTCGCAAAAAAGAAATCGATATGGCTAAAAACAATGGTAGTGCACCAACAGGAGGTTTGAATTCTATAAACTCTATGGCAAAAGGGACCGTAATAGAAGGGTCTATAACCACAGAGAGCGATATTCGAATAGATGGATTTCTTAAAGGAGATATAGATTGTAAAGGAAAGCTAATAGTTGGACCATCTGGAGTACTAGAAGGAAATATCTCTTGTATTAATGGTGTAATTCAAGGAAATGTAAAAGGAATCTTGACAGTTAAGGAATTACTCCATGTAAAAGATACAGCTAATATCAACGGAGAAATTGTAACTGATAAATTAATTGTTGACGCTAACGCTATATTTAATGTTAAATGTCAAATGAATGGTCAAGTTTTAGCCGCTGGATTTAGTAAGCATAAAGTAGAGAAAGTTGGCTGATCCAAAGCCAAAAACAAAAGGTAAAAATTCCAATGAGTATATGAAATATGCTGGTTTGGCTACTACCCTATTTGTAACATTATTTGTGGCCTATTGGCTAGGCAGTAAATTAGATGCTTATGTCGAAAATGAAACAGAGTATTTTGGTTTAACTTTTATGATGTTAGCTTTATTTGCTGTTCTTTATAAAATTGTAAAATCCTTATCTTAATGTTTAATGCTGATTTCATATTTGGATTTTTACTTACTTCGCTCCTATCCTTGGCAGGAATCATTTTATGTCAAGAATACGTGTTAAAAGATAATCATTTATTATTCCTTCTTGGATCTTTTGCCTATTTCGTGATAAGTAGCTTTTTTGTTCACTTTTTAGCAACGAATGCTGTCAAGAGTAAAAACAAATACAGCTTCACTAGAATATCTATGCTTAATACTTTTGTAAAGTTAATGGTCCTCGTTTTGCTTGTTGTTGTATATAAAACAAGTAATCCAGATAAATCCATCGATTTTGTATGGCCATTCTTTTTATGTTATATTATCTTTACAATATTTGAAACTAGATTTTTAATGAAATTAGCGAAAAGTTAACAAATGGAAACTTACCTAATAAACAGTGAGCTAGGAAATTCAATTTCGCTAGAAAAGGATGCAGATAGTTCATTCCAATTATTGAAAAGAAACGGCAATTCAATAAAATTTCTTTTTAAGGGAAAAATATACAGTGCAGAAATTCTATCTTATTCATCAGATGGGAAAAAGCTTCATTTGGCGATCAATAATCAAAAAATACAACTTAGCTTAAAAGATAATTTAGATCAAATGATTGATGATATGGGGATGAATGATGTGAGTGACGATATAGGAGGTGATATAATTTCTCCCATGCCTGGTCTTATTCTTAAAATCTTAGTTAAAGAAGGTGACGCTGTAGAGAAAGGTGATGATATTCTAGTATTAGAAGCTATGAAAATGGAAAATCTATTACAAGCACCTAGTTCTGGAATTATAAAATCCATAAAATGTGAAGTAGGGAATTCGGTGAATAAGGGAGATTTATTAATTAAGATAGATTAGTCTTTTCTTTCGAACAACATTGTTTTGCTCCATAAACTATTTCACACATTTTCTTTCAATTATATAAAGAATGACTCCAAGAATAGAAAAGTTAAATGAGAAAAAGCTTGTTGGATTCAATATTACAATGAGTTTGACAGAAAATAAAACAGGTCAACTTTGGAGTCAATTTAGCCCAAGAATAAAGGAAATTCAGACAACATCTTCAGAAGACAGAATCTCTCTTCAAATTTATCCTAAGGACTATTAACCTGAGTTTGGGATTACCTAGCTTATACATTTTGTTGATTATTAATATTTTATATTGATTAGGAGTGTGGCAATTTGAGCATACAATAGAATTTTAACTAGTTTTCAGTAAGAAGAATGAAGAATCATAAAAACTCACCATTATCTTCGTTGAGTTAGCTCCTCAATACTGGCGTTTTCTAAGATATGTACTGCGCAATTTAACCCGAACTCATGTTATTACAAAGCTTTTAACCCGAATAAAGAATTTACTAAATGGGCCTTAATAGAAGTTCCAGACTTTGAGAATATTCCACTTGGAATGGAAACACTAGTATTACCAACAGGATATTATGCTGTTTTTGATTACAAAGGATTAAGTGCAGACAACTCAATATATGAGTATATTTTCAATAATTGGTTGCCAAATTCAGGTTATTCTATTGATGAAAGACCTCAATTTGAGGTACTGGGTTCAAATTACAGAAATAATGACTCAGAATCTGAAGAAGAAATTTGGATTTCTATCATTTCTAAAGTACAATAAGTACTAAGGATTTATTGTTTAGATTTAAAAAACCTTCGTGTTTACTTATTTACATAGTTATTACTAAAAAAGATTTCATATTCTTTGATACTTTTCTTTTTCATGATTTCTCTGTAATTCTGTTGTGTAACAGCGAACACTTCATAAGTAACTTTAGGCTCCATAAATTCACTCTTATTACGAGCAACTTCATCGTAATATTTCATAGCCTTTTCTTTATTGTCGAACTTACGTAATAAAATTACATCGGTATTATTCGATTTATTAAGAATAGTACTTGATAATCTAATCCTATCTACCTTATGATATTTTCTATTGTAATTACTAATACTAATTTTAGCCGCATTCAAGTCGCTGTCTTGTTTACTAGTAATTATAACACAGATATAATGAAGCTTTTTGTCATTCAATTTAAACGCATCTTCAGCTTCTCCTTCATCTATTTTAACAAAAGCTTCTTGATCACCATTTAAAAATCTAAGAATTTCTTTTGCACGAGTCTCTTCATCTGTATTAGGATATGTTGCAATCATAGTTTTCAATGACTTTACATATTCATCCCTACCTTTTAATTTACCGGTTGCCATAGCAGATAATAAAGCATATTTACTACCAAAAACATTATCTCCTTTAAATTTAGTTTTTGCTGTTTGTTCCATATCCAAAACTGCTTTATAATCACCAGATTCAAACTTATTATACGTTGTATTGTACATTGTTTCTTGGACTTTACCTTCAGCTAACAAATTTTCAATAAATGAAGGATCTGTTATTGACAAAGTATAGTTATCTGTTGGATATTTAGATTTCAACATATTGAGATAATACTGCGCTTTTTTATTATCATCAATATCAAGGTGAGAAAGATAAAGATAATATAATGCGTCTACCTCTTTTTCTGAGCCGGGAAAGCGCTCTTGCAATTGTTCGTGAGCTTCAATTCCTTTATTATAATTTTGGATTCTATCCCTAAACAATACACCTAATTCAAATAAAGCTGTTTGAATTTTTAATTTAGAATCTGCTAAAGCGTTTGGTGTCAATGGAACATCCTTTAAAATCTGACTAATTTCATCGTCTGACAAGTCAAGTTCATCTGAAGAAGCAACATCCTGAACATCTGAAATAGAAGTTGACTTATTGGCCCTTCTCCAATCGTCTTCTAAATTTCTTATACCCCATTCTCTTCTAAATTGTGCGATTTGATCTACTCTTTTATCTTCATCATAAGCCCACCAGGTTGATTGCCTAGAGTTTGTTGAACCACCTCTTCTAGGGTCTATAGTTCGTAAGCCAGATGTTGTTACTTCTTCTTCCTCATCATCTTTTGAAGCCGAAGCTTTAGCCAGTAATTCTTGTCGTCTAATTTCTTTGGCAATATCAGATCTTTCCTCTGGAGTCATTTTTGCCAATCTCAATAAACTATCTTGTAAAGTTATGAGTGTTATATTCTCAGCGATTTCTTTTAAATTTTTGGCATAAGCCTCTACTTCAAAGAAACGTTCATCCTTTTTAGTGATTACAGTTGAAGTACTATCGTAATAATTTTTCGACATTACATAATCTTCTTCGTCATAAAAAATCTTAGCTAAAATATAGTATGACTCCGTTAATTGCGCATTATTTCCTTTTGATGCTTGTATACCTTTTTGAAAGTTGGGAATAGCTTGTTGGATATCTCCTTTTTCGTAATTAATTTCTCCTAGGGTATAATAAATTTGATCTTTAAAATCTTTAAATTTATCTTCCTTTAGCATTGTATTCAATTTCCTTTCGACAGTCGCAAGCGATTCTTCGCCGCTTCCCATAGAATTCTTAAGCATTCTCAATGCTGCATTGAACTCCATTAAAAAATCAGGTTTCATTCTGATTACTTCATTAAATCCTGCAAAAGCTTTTGTGTTATCGCCAACTTCTTGATAAAGTTGAGATCTAATGTAAATTAATCTTGCCTTGAATAATTTATTCTTTTGAAGTGGGATTGCTTCATTCAAGTGCTCAATAGTTTCTTGATACTTCTTTTGCTCTAGAGAATTAAATGCTTTAACGACAGGAATTTCATTTAATATTTCATTATCTACTTCTGATTGTTCTTCTATTTTATTCAAATAAAATTCAACCAAGTTGTATTTTTGTCGAACGACATAGGTTTTTGCTACCCACATTAAACCTTAATAAGCCGTTACTTTTTCTGTCTATTTCTACGCTATTTTCAAGATCTCTTTCCTTTTTGTTAGCTTGTTCTTTTGCTAGTCTTTCTTTTTCTAATCTAAGTTCTTTTTGATCGTCAGTTTCACTTTTTCTAGCTGCGGCTTCTTTTTTCTTGGCCTCTCTTTCCTTTCTTTGTTGTTTTACAGACTTACTTTTCTCTGATTTCTTTTTAGCTTCTCTCTCTTTTCTTTGTTGTTTTACAGACTTGCTTTTCGTCTTGTCACACTTGGATCAAACTCCTCAATAAAATACATGAAAGTTTCTTCAGCAGTTTCATAATCCTGTTTTAAAAACTGAGCTTTTCCTAAAATAATATAACAATCATCTACCCATCTACTCGGTTCATGCACTGTAGCGACTATTGCCACTTTTTCTATTGCTCTGTCCAAGTCTTCAGCAACAAGTTCAGGTTTTGCTGCGGCATATTCAGGATAAATTTTAAGAATTTCATTATAATTATCTTGGTGCTGGTCAATTAATCGATCAATCGATTCCACCATAATTTCATTGGCATTGAAATAGCCATTATAATGGGCTGTAGTATTGTGATAAAATTTAGCAGCTTTGGATACATCTCCTTTTTTCTTTTGAGAAACACAAGCTGTCAAAAGTATCACAACAGCTAAAACTGATATGCCTTTTAATCTCTTTAAAAATATATTATTCATTTACGGAATCCGCTTTAATTATAAAGGACGATATAATACTATCGCACTGTATTTTTTAGTTTAAAAAATACTTTAGTATGTTAACAAAGTATTCAACTACTATAACTTTAAAATCACAAATTTATTATTTATTTCTATTATTTTTAACTGACTAACATTTAAGGGAAAGACTTAAGAATTTAAATTTAAATAATACCTTTGTAAATTGGGCTTTCGCCCAAAATAAGGATGAAAAAAAATGAGCGATAACAAATCAAATAAGAGGCCTTGGCGGGAGAGAATAACAGACAGGTATCGTCTAATAATTCTGAATGATGAAACTCTTCGTGAAACCAATAATTATAAACTAAGTCTTTTGAACTTATATGTTTTGGCTTGTACACTGTTTTTAATTATTGGCAGTTTGGTTTATTTACTTTTTAGCTTTACACCTTTAAAGCATACTATACCTGGTTACGGCGACATAAAAGCTACTCCAGAGTTCTTAGCATTAAGAGAGCAAACAGATCAGCTTGAAAACGAAATTACAGCACTTAATAATTATATCGATGCAAATAAGAATCGAATTTTGGGGAACACCCAAAATACAGAGACTCAAATGTTAAAAGGAGCCTATGAACCTGAAGAAATAGACTATATTGAAAAAATTGAAGATTCAGATTTAACCAATAAAGATACTGACGTTGATATACGTTTTTTTTATCCTCCACTAAAAGGAAATGTTAGTTCTGAATTCAACTTCGAAAAGAAACATCATGGGATTGATGTTTTAGGAATCAAAAACACACCTATTTCAAGTATCAATTCAGGAACAGTTATTTTAGCAGAATATAATATAGAAACAGGAAATACGATAAGCATCCAACATGCTGATAATGTAGTTTCTATATACAAGCATAATTCAAAATTATTAAAATCTACTGGAGATTATGTCAAAACGGGTGAAGCTATAGCAATTATAGGTAATTCAGGACAAAGAACAGATGGATACCATCTTCATTTCGAGATATGGATTAATGGCGAAGCTGTAGATCCTAGTACATTTATTGATTTTAAGAATTAATATATACACCTTTGTAAATAAATCATAAATCACAATCAATGAAATTTAACCAAGCAAAAGACGAAAATGGACAAAATATCAGTCCTCAACTTCCTGAAGATGTAAAGAATTATTTAATAGATATTGATGGAACCATAACTGACGATGTCCCCAATGAAGAACCTGAAAGAATGGCAACTTGTATACCTTATCCGGATGCATTAGATATTCTAAACAAATGGTATGATGAAGGTCATATAATTACATTTTTTACCTCCAGAACAGAAGAACATAGAGTTGTTACAGAAGCTTGGCTTCAAGAACATGGCTTTAAGTATCATGGCTTGTTAATGAATAAACCAAGAGGAGGAAATTATCACTGGATTGACAATCACATTGTAAGAGCGACTAGATTTAAAGGGAAATTCACAGATTTAGTAATTAGAAAAAAAGATGTAGAAGTATTTGAAAAATAAAACATTACATCGAGAGTAAAAAATAACACACCAAGAAAAACTTTATGAAAAACACTTTAGAATTACAACCTGGGGCTTATTACCTATTTGAAAGTTTATCAAGTGGGAGTTCCTGTTATTTTGAAACGGATCAAGAAATAGAATATTTTAAAAATTTATTTGATCGTTATTTGGGCAAATACATACTTTCCCATAAGATGTATTTTAGTACGGAGGGATATCACATATTAGTTAGAATCAGAGATAGAAAAACAATACAGGATCATTATAAGAAGACGTGTTTAAGACGAGGAAAGGCGATTCAAAATATTTTCATCAAAGAATTATGGCGAGTGGTGAGTGAACAAATGCGTATTTTCATGAGTGTCTTTGTAAAAGCAGTAAATAGATTAAGAGATAGACAAGGCGTATTGGTTCAAAGTCGATATAAGCGTTACTATTTTGAAAGTCGAGAGGAGTTTGAGAGGTATATTCAAGAAATGGAAGATGGCAAACGAATAGATTCACAAAGAAATGAGAGATATCGTGTGGAAGATTCATTCGTTAAAGGTTTAAATTGGTTGGCTTTAAGGGGAAGAAAAACGGGTGATAATAGGTTATTTAAAGGGTTTACTAATTACGTAGTATCAAAATTAATAAACCTCACCCTCTCCCACCATAACCCGGCCCCTTCTTAAACTTTCATCTCTTTTTCTTGTTCTTATAACTAGAATTTATCACTAATTTCTATTATATGAACACTCAAGATTCTCTTTCTACTACCGATATCGATCGAATCATCGAAATGGCTTGGGAAGACCGTACCCCTTTTGATGCTATCACTTTCCAGTTTGGTCTTTCCGAAGCGCAAGTAATTAAACTTATGAAAAGAGAAATGAAACTCTCTTCTTGGAAAAGATGGAGGGCTAGAGTAGCAGGCAGAAAAACTAAACACTCCGCCAAGCGAAACTTTACTATTGGAAATCACAAATGTTCTAGACAACGAGCTATTAGTAATAATAAAATTAGCAAACGCTAATGGCCCATAAAAAACAAACTTTACCTTCCAAAATTTCTATTACTTGTAACTTACCTTTTTTTTGGAGGAAAAAGTGGGAAAAGAACTGGACCTACCTCCGCTATTGCAGTGAAAAATGTCGTCGTAACAAAAATAAAAGACTATAATGGAAAATTATTTAATAATTGGTGGTAGCTCAGGTATTGGTAAAGAGTTAGCTCTTAACTTAGCTCTCGAAAATTCGGTTTATGTGATTAGTCGTAATGCTACTCAATCAGATTTACACCCAAGCATAGAAACTTTCGATGCTGACATTCTTGTTGATGATATTTCTGATTTTATCCCTGATTCCTTAGACGGATTGGTTTATTGTCCTGGAAGTATTAACTTAAAACCTTTCCGTTCATTAAAAGAAGAAGACTTTATCAATGACTTCAATATCAATGTTTTAGGAGCTATTCGGGCAACTCAACAATCTCTGAAAGCTCTTAAAAAAAGTGCACACCCTGCAGTTCTTTTCTTCTCAACTGTAGCGGTATCCACAGGCATGAATTTTCACAGTTCCATAGCAACTGCTAAAGGAGCAATTGAGGGCTTAACACGTAGTCTAGCTGCTGAATTCGCACCCAAAATAAGAGTAAATGCTATCGCTCCTTCTCTTATTAATACACCATTAGCAAGTAAGTTTTTAGGAAACGAAAAAATGCAAGAAGCTGCAAAACAAAGACATCCATTAAAAAATTATGGCCAACCACATGATGTAGCAAAACTAGCAGAATTTCTTCTAGGAAAAAATGCATCCTTTGTAACTGGTCAAATTTATGGAATTGATGGCGGAATTGGAACTCTTAAATAATTAATGCATTCTTTTTCCTTTCCACTTATATGACAATCCCAATAAACTCGTAACTCCAGTCATTATTATATATACATAATGGACTAAAAAGGAGGAAAGAAAATATCTCATCAAATGCTTCTTTTTGAAAAGTTTATTCACATTGTCAATGAAAGCATAATCTATTGTTGCTTTTATAAATAATTGAAATAAGGCAGCAAAAAATGATAATCCATTAGTAAAAGGAATCAATAAGAAGTTAAATAAAATCGATAAACATAAAAGGAAAATAAATCCATTGATATACACATCCTTTTTCTGTACATAGCTTGTCGCCTTCGAAGCCCAGCGTATCCTCTGTTGTACTAAATTCTTCCACGTATATTGAGCAGCTGTTGAAACAATGGCATCCTTACTCTTTTGAAAATATACTTTCTCACCTCCAGATTTAATATATTCATGAAGCACAAAAACATCATCGCCACTAGCTAAATCTTTTCTAGGAATTCCTGACATTTGATTATACACCTCTTTTGTATATCCAAAATTTGCACCATTTGCTAAATAGCTAATGCCTTTTTTCAAACCTCCACTCGTAATCCCCATCATTGCTAACATATCAAACGCTTGGAATCGCGTCAATAAATTATTATACTTTTTGATCTCTACTGGTCCTAAAATACATTCTCCACCTCTCAATTCATGAAAATATACCATTGAATTTATCCACTCCTTTCTTACTGTACAATCACCATCTGTAAATAATAAAAAATCACCAGATGAAAAATTAATCCCACATTCTAAAGCCTCCTTTTTATTCCCTTCTTCTTGCGATAACACAGTTAATCTACTATCTTGAAAACTGTCTAGTATATACTTCGTTTTATCTGTTGATCCATTATCAACAATAATAATTTCAAATAAATCTTTTGGATACTCACAATTTAATATAGACTGTACACAAGATTCTATCGAATCTTCTTCATTATATACAGCGACTATTACTGAAACTGATGTGGAACTCGTTTCTTTTGAAGGTGGATAGATCTCTGTCTCATTCCAGCCTTCTAAATAACGCATGATTAAAAAAGCATAAACTATAGACAGAGCTATGCTAAAAAAAAAGACAAAATATAAAATCACTAACCTTTCATTTTTCTCTTCTCTAGTTCTTTTAACTCAAGAGATTCTTCTTCTAAAATTTCATAATCTGTAAATTCTTCTTTCTTTTCCTGTCCTCCTGGAACAGCAAAGCCAGCACTTGATAAAGCCTTACCTCCCAATGCTCTAATCATCAAAATAAAAAACACTAATGGGTATAATATTACAGAGAATAAGATGGCTCCTACTCCATATAAGGGATTTCGTTTCAATAAATCGTAGAGCCTTTTTACATAGTTTACTATTACTTTGTAATTAACTACAGCAGCTATGATTATAAATCCCCAAGCGAAAAAAGTTGCAAAAGCCCAAAACCCTTTTAGTAAATAAAACATAAGAATAGTGAAAATCGCAATAATTACTATTCCTACTATTGTTGTGCCTAATCCTTTTTTCATACTCCTTTTTCTTTACTAATAAATTTTCTATTCACTTAGTTCAAATCTTTCCGAAATGTACTCCTTTTTTAGATAAAATACATACAGAAACCTACAAACTTATCTCGAAGCACATCTCATGCACCTAGTACTTTCAGGTAAATACATTAATCTAGCTTTCTTAATTTGATTTTTACAATTACTACATTTTCCAAAATCCTCTTTATCTATATTTTCTAATGCAACCCTCAATTTACTCAATTTGGATCTCTTATTTCTCATGGAAACTTCTGCAACACCCTTATTATTTATTGCATCCATTCTACTAATTCTACCCAAAGAGTTCTCAGGTGAAACAGGCTTTACATGCTCTTCTAATAATGAGATTTCTCTAATCATTTCTTTGATTAATCCCTTTATTTTAAGCTTTATCTCGTCTTTTTCTCCTTGTTCCATTTTCAATGTTTTAAATTTCATTTATTTCGACAAATTTGTTTCTTATAAGATATTTTGGGCATTAAGCCCAAAACCAATAAAAAATATCAAAACTGACATCTAAAGCAAAATCAATCATTCACCAAGAAATAATTGGTAATTTTTAAGAAGTAACATAATAAAACTTGCAAAATAACATTATGAATATAAGAATAATATTTTTGTAAGCAACTTTACAAAATATTAATTTATCCATCCTTTCTACATCTAAAGAAATTCGTAGTATAAATAATCACTTATAAAATTAGTATCTTAGACTAGAAACCTGAAATGAATGCCTCAATTAAGTTGGACATATTC
>CAYOIL010000039.1:18104-20586 GCA_964403985.1 uncultured Saprospiraceae bacterium | reverse complement strand
GATCAAGAACTAGCTGCGTTTTTCCACCTATTTCTTTACTTCGGTATAACACCGATTGATTTTGTAAACCAGTATTCTTAAAGAAATAATAAAATTCTCCTTCTTTGAAAGGGACTCCTACTTTCTCATAGTCCCATAGTTGAGTTAACCTATTTTTGATGTCTTCGCGGAAAGTAATTTGGTCTAAGTAGTTATTTGTAACAGAATTCTGGCTACCTACCCACTGCTTAGTTTCATCGCTGTTGTCATCTTCTAACCATCTATAGGGATCATTAATTACTGTACCATGATATTCATCTGACACATCCTCTTTCTTAGTTTCTGGGTAGTCTAGTAATTTCTTCATTTCAGGAGTAACCTTTGTTTGTTGACTATTGTTTTCTGTTTTTGTAATAGTTTTTTGTGCTGTCGAACTAAAAAACAACACGAAACTAAATATTATAATGATGGATTGTCGCATAATATTTTTTTAAGGTAAAGTTTAAAGATTCGTAAATTTAATCTTTTCGAATTGAAACATTGTATATTTGCTAATATGAATAATCGCAATATGTGCCTTAAAACATTATTAAGTCTTTTTATCCTGTGTTTTGTCTTTCATTCCGGACATAGTCAGACCGATGACTTTATGGAAAAAAAGAAAGATGGAAACGAAATATATGAAACACCATCTTCAAAATATTCTCAGAAAGTTCAAACCCTGTACACTGAAATCTTATCAAAGCTTTATAATGATAGAACAACCTTAAATCTTAACATTTCAGAGTTAAACTCAAAAAAGAAAGAACTTTTAAAAGGTGATACTAAGAATATTGAAGCTTTAACTAGTATTATTAATGAGGTACAGGAAAAAAATAAAGAATTAGTAGATATTGAGAATGATATTGAAATGCTTCGTTCATCAATATCAGAGGATAGTAATGAAAAGCGTGCAATTAGAATAATTAATAGTATAAACACAAAAAGATATGGTGTTGAAATAGTTCAAGATAATCCTGAAAAATGGGTAGGGAACGCTAAAAAGAATACCAATTTTGATGTTAAGTTAGAAGCAGATTGTAAAGTTGAAGAAAATGGTGTAGATCCCAGTTCTTTAAAAAGCAAAATTAAAATAGCAAATGAAGTATTAATAGAATATACTCATCCAAAACTCGAAGCTTATTATAAAGAAGAGTCCTTTATTACCGCGGATGCTGGAGTTATGTTGCTTGACAAAACGTATTATTTAGTTCTCGATATTGTAATAAAATCTCGAGATGCTGTAAAAAATTATGGCATTATCGAATCCGGAGCACCAATGAAAATTGAATTATTAAATGGTGAATCAGCCTATTTATTTGCAGTGTCAAATTTTCAAGGTAAATTCGTTCCTAATTCTAATGAAGTTAAATATACTGCACTTTTTGTAATTAATAAAGCCGAATATAAGTTGTTGAAGAAAAGTGAAATTAACCAAGTAGGAATGATGTGGTCAAGTGGCTATGAAAAATATGATGTTTATAATATTGACTTAGTAAAAAAACAACTTGACTGTTTAGACAAATTTAAATAAATGCTAAGATTACAATTACCTACCGATCCAAGGTGGGTTGATTTAACAGAAATAAGTTTAGAGGCAATATTATCTGATCATGCATATTGTGAACAAAAAGCTGCAGCTTTTTGTATAAGTTTAATTCAACAATTTCCAGATAAAGAAAGATTAGTTGATGAATTATCCCCTATTGTTACTGAAGAATGGGGACATTTTCGATTAGTATTAAAAGAATTGAAGAAAAGAGATTTAAAATTAGGTCATCAAAGAAAAGATGAATATGTAAATCTACTAAGAGGCTTCATGATAAAAGGGGGAAGTAGGGAAAGCAGATTACTCGATAACTTGTTAGTGTGTGCATTAATAGAAGCTAGGTCTTGTGAGCGTTTTCGAGTATTATCATTACATATTTCAGATGATAAGTTAAAAGAATTCTATCATAAATTTATGGTTGCAGAAGCAGCACATTATACTTTATTTATTGAGCTAGCAAGAGAATATGCAGGAAAGGAAAAAGCAAATGAAAGATGGGCTGAATTCTTAACCTATGAAAAAGAAATAATGAAAACTCTTGAAATACGAGGTGATAGAATCCATTAAATAAAAGATTATGAAAATTATTATAGCATTGGTTTGTTCCATATTTTATGTTTCACTAATTTTTGCTCAAGATGCAAAACCGGAAGATACAGAAGTTTGGGATCCAGAGGTTGTTAAAGTAAAACCTGGAAACAAACCAGGTGATGCGCCTTCTGATGCGATAATTTTATTCGATGGGACTAATACGAATGGATTCACAACCTGGGACGGAAAAGAAGTAAAGTGGAAACTAAGTAATGGAGCTTTGGAGGTTGTAAAAGGAACTGGGGACATAGTGTCTAAAGAAGTATTCGGAGATTGTCAATTACATATAGAATTTATGGTTTCGGATAATGGAAAAGAAGGACA
>CAYOIL010000039.1:17381-18094 GCA_964403985.1 uncultured Saprospiraceae bacterium | reverse complement strand
AATGGGAACAGTGGAATATTCTTACAAGGTTTATACGAAGTTCAAATATTAAATTCTTATGTTTCTAGAACTTATAATAACGGCCAAGCTGGAGCTATTTATAAGCAATATCCACCTTTAGTTAATGTTTCAAAACCAGCTGGTGAATGGCAATATTATGATATAATTTATAAAGCTCCAACATGGAACGAGAATGGGTCTCGAAAGACTCCCGCTTATGTCACTGTTATTCATAATGGTGTTGTGATTCAAAACAATGTGGAGATTCAAGGAACTACAGAATATATAGGCCCACCTAAGAATAAGGCGCATGGTGATGGACCTTTAAAGATTCAAGATCATGGTGATCCAAATAAATTCAGAAATATATGGGTAAGAAGGTTGTAATTAACCTAACCACTTTACTTCTTCCTTACCTTCGACTTTAGCTATATATCGTGCAAGAACAAAAAAGTAATCTGATAATCTATTAAGAAATACAATAATTTCTTCGGGTACTGTTTCTTCTAGTGCTAAAGCTACAACACCTCTTTCCGATCTTCTTGTAATTGTTCTGCATACATGCGCATATGCAATAGCTTCACTTCCCCCAGGTAATATAAAATGCTTTAGAGCCTCTAGCTTTTCATTCATTTCGTCAATGGAAGATTCAAGCTTTGAAGTAAGTTGTTTATTAAATTCAGGTAATTTATAATCATGATCATTACCTGCAG
>CAYOIL010000039.1:12491-17371 GCA_964403985.1 uncultured Saprospiraceae bacterium | reverse complement strand
GATGAGAACCTTGGACGAAGAGTTCGTTTTGAATTTCTGTTAGAAGAGATTTACTTTCTTCAGGAATAAAGTTTATAAGTAGTCCAATAAAACTATTTAATTCATCAATATTTCCATAGGCGCTAATACGATTATGACTTTTTGAAATTCGAGTACCTCCATATAAAGAAGTATTCCCTTTATCTCCTGTTTTTGTGTATATTTTCAATTCTTAAAAATTCTTTTAGGCTTTAGAATATAAATGTATTATTTTATTTAACGTTTCTTCTTGATTCTTGTTTTCAATTGTATTCTCTGCACTTTCGTAAATTAAAGATCTTTCAAGAAGTTGATGCTTAATGAACTGCTTCAATTCACTTTTGCTTTTTTTTGCAAGTAATGGTCTTTGATTAATTTGATTTTCTATTCTTTGAATTATTTCTGAAGGTTCAACTTTCAAATAAAAAGATGTACTTTTTTCGTTTATTAATTTAATTGAATTATAGTATGTACATGCTCCACCACCTGTTGAAAGAACTATATTTCTATTGTGATTTAATAAGTACTTTTTTAATAGTAGATGTTCAACTTTTCTAAAAAAGTAATCTCCATAAAAAGCGAATATATCACTTATACTTCTCCCAACCTCATTTTCTATTTCAGCATCTAAATCAATAAATTCAAATTCTAAACTAGAGGCAAGTTTTCTACCAATTGTAGATTTTCCTGAACCCATATACCCTAGCAAAGTGATCATTATTTAATAATCAATTTAGAGATTGAATAATCGTTTTCTAAGGTAGATTTTACAAAGTACATTCCTTCACTTAATTGTAAAACATTAATTGGTGTTTTATCAGTGTAATTATCTATTCGAAATACTTTGCTACCCTTTGTATCGTATATTTCAATTGTATATTCACCATTCCAGTTATTAATTACTTGAAATTGATCAGATGATGGATTAGGATAAATAATTGCACTTTTTAATTGGGTTTCTTCTGTCGAAACAGCCGTATTTGCATCGATAATTACTTCATCAATATAAATGTTATCGCCTATACCGTAAGGATCATTCTCTGCATCAAGCAATGTATGTGTTTGAAAACACAATTCTACTGTTCCACCTAAATAGTCAACTAGATTATGATTCTTTAATAAATAAGGATTTCCTTCATTATCAATAGGAATACTAGTTGCTGTTAATTTTACTCCATTAGCAGTTACTCTCATCGCTGAAGCATATTGCATTTTAATGCCAAAAATGTCTTCATAAATAGGCGAATAAGTTTGATTGATTCTATACTTTAATCTTGCTTGAGTAGAGTTTGTTAAATCCGCGCACATACAAGTTTCAGAAATGAAATCCCTATTTACTCCAGACCATACATTATTTAATACTGGTTTTTGAATTCTATTATCAATTAATTGATCTAGACCATCGTTTCCTTTAATCGCTAATCCTTTCGTTGATTTGAAACCTACACTATCTTCAATAGTTACAATTGATTTCGATCCACTAATTAAGTAAAAACTATCTTGTGGAGTCTCTCCTATTCCATCAAAATGAAACATAACTTCTTTTTGCAAAGGTAATGGATTCTCAAACAATTCGACTTCACTTGCATTATTTTGTTCTAATGTATCAGGTCCATAAATCAATTGCGCCTCAAATGTGTAATCTTTATTTGTTGATAGATCAACAGTAGAATTAGTAAACGTGAAATCAATAAATTCATCGGCGTAAAAAGTTGAATCCAAACTGAAATCTTCTGATATCCAATCTGCTCCATCAAGTTTATACATGATAGTTAGCATCTCACCTCCTACAATAGAATCACATCCTAAAAATTGCAATCTAACAGAGATCTCTTCTTGATCTGAGAGATAACATGCTGATACAGGAGAAAGAGTCCTTGCATATCCCAAATCAAAATTTTGTTCAAGTTGAATTCTAAAAAACTCTCGCAGTGAATTGTTAGATTCAATGTTGTCGCCAACAAGTGTGCTGCTGATATTTAACTCATAATCACCTGGTTCATTAAATTCTGCTATTGTGTTATTGAATGTATAATCAAGTGTATCTTGTGTGAAAATTGTATCAGTTAAGAATAAGGTATCGTAGTAAACTTCTCCGAAATTCAAACTATATTCGAAAGGTATTATTTCACCAGGAAGAAGAGGTCCTGTGCAATTATTGTAAGTTAATCTTACACTTAATTGCTCATCTGTAGAAATACCACAAATATTAGTTGAAGGACCTAAAACTTCAATTAGAGAAATATCATTTCGTTCAAATTTATCTCCTACACCAACTGCGTACCAAGCATTCGTTGTCGTTTCCACTTCTATCCCACAATCCCCGTATAAATCTCTAGCAGCTTGGATTGAACCTAGTCTAGCATCTGTGTATTGTGATGTTACAGTTAAGTAGTTGTTTAGGTTTCCATATGCGATTTGTATTGATTTATCAAGGCCCAAAGAGTCGACAAAATAAGAGTTTCCTAAGTCATTTAGACCAGAACCGCCTTCTGTGATTAAATAGAACCAAAAGTTTTGAACACCGCTATTAGAATGGACACCGCCATTATCACCGGCTCCAGTTGCCCACATCAAACCAAAATAAGTATCAGGATTATTAAATGCTTTTGGATTACTCATAGATCTGAATCCTCCAGCTGCAATAAAATCTTCACCTATAAACCAATCTGCAGTTAGTGAATCGTATATGAATTCTTGTGCTGTTCCGAAAATATCTGAAAATGACTCATTCAAAGCTCCCGGCTCATCCATGTAGACTAAATCTGCTGTATAATCTGTCAAACCATGAGCAAACTCATGTCCTACTACATCAATTGCTGTTAAAGGTGAATTAGGTGGTGCAGAATCTCCAAACCTAGCAAATACTCCATTCCAAGTAGCATTCGTCCAATCCTGATCTACATGCACGAAACTAATTAAAGGGACAGTATCAGCACTCATACCTTGTCTTCCTAAGACATTAGTATAGAAATCATATGTCATTTCTGCGCCCCAGTGAACGTCTGTAGCTACTTCATCTTGAAATCCATTTACGTTATTCCAATAATTATCGTCATCATAAAATAATTTATACAATGATACATCTGAATTCCGTTGCGCGTCTAGAGTAAATATTCCTGGTCCTCTTGTTGAATCAATAAGTGCAAAAGAATCTTGGCCAACAGAATCTGTTATAATGTTTCGTGTTCCATGATATTTAGTTTCTGCAACACCTTCATGATCTCCTCCTGAGTGTAAATCATTAATGATATCAATAATTTCTCCGCTCAAGGCATCAACATAAACTACTGCCTTTTTTTCTGGCGCAAATGTATGAATGTCAATTTCATAAGCTAAAGTGTATTGATTAGCAATTCTACTAAAATCCTTTTGATAGTAAACAATGGGAGCTGCAGGAGCAAAAGTAGCGGTTGGATTTTTTTTCTGTTTTTTAATCCAGTTTTCCATAAATTCATTTTCCCACATGAATTTAGCCCCTTTGTATTCATTTTTTGCAATTTCTATTGCTTCATCCTTTTCAATTGAAAAATTTCTTTTTTGATCTAAATTTTCAACAATTGTTCCATTTACAAGATATATGCGATTGTCTCTTTTATGTAGAATGATTTGACTACCAAATACTCTGAACCCATTGTGGTAATGCTGATAATGTAAGTGAATATTACCCTTTTCATCCGAAGACTCACGATGCTTTACTAAAACATCTTTTGGGCCAAAGCCCACCTGTTCTTTATATCTTGAAAGAATATCCTGTTCATCAAGATTTAAATGACTTTTGACAGTTTTCCAATCTGCATTGTTTTCTACTTTAACAAAAAACTTATCTATATCGTTTGATGAGAAATAACTAAATGCAAATAAACTAAGACTAGTAACAAGTATTAGAGATAACTTTAATGAAAGGGAGTTCATTTTTTTTTTTTGCGTAAATTAAACTTTTATTTGACAATTATTTCCATAAATGCTGAAAGAAGTCGCATTGCTAACTGTTTTTCTTTGGGTTTAACCCAAAAAGGCTAGGATCTCTTAAAAAAGCACCAGTCCATAGTAATATCGATAGCAAAAATCCTCCAAAAGGTTGACCATTCCATGCGTTTTCAGCCACAATTACACCTCCTAAAAAAGCAGTGCACATGAAAAGACCTATGCGTCTAGTTGGTGGAAATGCAAGTAATAGCGCACAAGTCATCTCTAAAATTCCCACAGTGTAAGGATTTGTAAGATTCATGGAATTTAAAACTTCAACAACATTTTTTTCACCCATCAATTTTGCCATCGCTGAGCCAAATAAACCTATTGCAACGAAATAAATTAAAATATTGCCAAAAACTAGAAAGACTTTTTTATTAATCATTTGTATTTGTCATTTATTAAAAACCTTTTACTCAACCAAGTAAATAATATAATTGAAATAAGAAGCATAACAATACAGACTGCCCAAAGTTCTGTAAATCCATAACTACTTACCACTCGAGTACCTATGATAGGAGCAAATGTAAATGCCAGAGATGTGGTCAATGCAAATAAACCCATGTAAGATCCGCTATTAAAAGAATTACTTCTGGCAAGAGCAAGACTGCTTAAGAAAGGAAAATTCATTATTTCTCCTATTCCTACACCAATAGAATATAGGATAAAAGGAATTAGCCAGAATAAAGGATGAGAATTAACTGGAATCATCAAAGCTAAAAAACTTAGAATCATAAGGCATGTTCCTAATATTATTGGGCGTTTGAACAGTCTCTTTTTTTCGTAATAATGAACAATTGGCATTTCAAAAATTACTATCAATAAGCCATTAATTGTAAAGAAAAAGCCAATTTCTATATCAATTTAGTATCTTACCATAAAAAGGTGTT
>CAYOIL010000039.1:7445-12481 GCA_964403985.1 uncultured Saprospiraceae bacterium | reverse complement strand
AAATAAAAGTAAGTAGAAGTTGAAATCAACATAAGCACTTTGTTTACCCTCATTGTTTTTTACTTGTTTATTGACATTGAAGTTCTGCTTTTTCATGCTTTTGCTAATGAAAATAAAACTAAGAAAAGTAACAATTGAGCTACCTCCATTTAGTATAAACAACCAATTATATCTTAGAAATTTGACCATAAATCCTCCTACAACAGGACCTATTGAGATGCCCAAATTAATTGCCATTCTTAATAAGGATAGCCCTCTTGTCCTATTCTCCTCCTTGCTAAATAAGGCTATTGATGATAAAACTGCTGGCCTTAATAAGTCGGCTAGAAAAGCTGTAATAAAAATAACTAAGCAAAATCCTTGAAAACTTGTAAAAAACATTAAAGCCCAAAATGATAATCCTCCCGCTAATAAGCTGAATTTCATTACATTAGCATATCCAAACTTATCCGTTAATACACCTCCAAAAAATGACGATAAAACAGATCCAACTCCAAAACAAAATCCAGCTATTCCAGCTTGATTTAACGTAAAAGATAGAGAATCAGTCAGATATAAGGTTAGAAAAGGCACTACCATTAAGCCTGCTCTATTTATAAGCATTAAGATAGAAACTATCCACACCTCTCTAGATAAACCACTAAGAGACTCTCTATATGTATTTATGATATTCATATTCAAGCTCAAAGATGATTAAAAAACCAGCCTAAATGTGATAATTAATAAAAGAATAAACTATGTTTTTATATGCTTGTTTGTAGACTTAATACTAATAGGCATTTAATGTTTGTTAATACTTTACTTTCTGTTTACTTTGTAGCTAGTTAAGTGAAAGTCGGTTAAAAAACATTTAATTTTAAAATCGAAGGAATTATTCCTGTAAAAGAACAGTTAACTTAGCGGTTTAAATCAATAAATAATGATTCAGTTTAAAAGTGTATTTTTTTATATAGTAGGTTTAGTTTTTGTTTTTTCTTCCCAGGCTTTCGCCCAAAAAGGGAACGTAGATATACAGTTTGACATAAAAGATTACGAAAACGATACGATGATACTAGGGTTTTATTATGGAAATAAAACATTAGTGTTGGATACTTTAATAAGCGAGAAAAAAGGGAAGTTTAGATATCAACAAGATACTTTGCTAGAACCTGGAGTTTACCTAACACTTTTCAAGCCTGGAAATACATTTTTTCAGTTTATGGTCAATGAAAAGGATCAGGAATTCAAACTGGAAGGTTCATTTAAAGGCGATGCATTAAAACCTACAGGAAGTGAAGACAATAAGTTGTTTTATGATTATATGCAATTGATAACTGTGAAAGGAAAAGAGCGTGCGAAATTAAAAGCGGCAATAGAAGAAAGAACAGCTGCTGGAAAAGATGCCTCAAAACTTGAAAAGGAATTGAATATGATGGACGAAATGGTAGGTAAAAGAATGGATGATATCATTCAAAATCATCCTTTTACTATAACTTCCATTTTATTAAAAAGTAATATAGGAGTTGATATACCAGAGTTTAATTTAACTGGAGATGAACTCCAATTGAAAAGATACATGTACTATAAAACACATTATTTTGATAATATTGACTTAACGAATCCAGCTGTTTTAAGAACTCCGTTTTTAGATGAGAGGGTAAATTATTATATAGAAAAATTAACTCCTCAGCACCCTGATTCAATTTTTGAAAGTGTAAAATATTTACTTGATAAAATGGAGCCAGCTCCAGAGACTTATCAATTTTATACTTCTTCATTCTTAAATAAGTATGCTAACGCTAAGATTATAGGATATGATGCGATTTATGTAAAAATGATAGATGCCTATTATAATAGCGGCAGAACTCCATGGGTTAGTAAAGAAACATTAAAGAAGTTTACAGATAATGCCGAAAAACTTCGACCGATATTAATAGGTAAAAAAGCTCCTCCTATTAACTTTTACAAAGAGAATGGAGATACTTTTCCGCTATATGATGTTGATTCTGAATATACTATAATGATTTTCTGGTCTTCAACATGTGGACATTGTAAGAAAGCGATGCCAGGATTAAAGGAATTTTATGCAAAATGGAATCCAAGAGGTGTTGAGATTTTAGGAATATGTACACAACACAGGGATAAATTTAAAGATTGTTTTGATTTTGCAAGAGAAAAGGAATTGCCTTGGATTACCTTAGGTGATCAATACAATAGATCGAATTTTAGGGAAATCTATAATGTAGTATCAACACCTAGAATTTTTATACTTGATAAGGATAAGGAGATTTTACTTAAGCGTGTGCCTACAGAACAACTAGATTCAGTTATGGAATCCTTAGTTAAAGAAATTGAAGAAAAAAGACTTCAAGAATTAAATAAACAAAAACAATAAATCTACTTTTTTAAAATATTCCAGTTACTATAGCCAAGAATAGTTTTCCCATTATTTAAATTATTCTCTAGCCAAGATATTAAACGGTATTTGATTCGTTCGTGTTTGAATTTTTTACGATTTAAAGTGGTTTGTTTCGTGTAATTAAGTTGGTCCTTCCAACTATGTTTAGCGATCATTTGCTTCATTATTTCAGGATGTGTTCCTTTGTAAACAGGAATTTTACCTAATGCCCCGTAGTTATAGTCTTGGTCGTTCTTTTGATTTTTAGTTTGATAATGGACCACATCTTGTTCTTCCTTTTTGGAATTCATTATGTAAGGAGGTCTAACCCAGCCATAATGAAATACCCGCACTTTTGTAGCTATAACATTTAACTTTATCAATTCATCAGAATTGGTTTTCTTTCTAAAACTTTGCGCATCTTTTATTGAAAGAATGTTTCGATTGTTTTTGAATAATCTGATTTCATTTCGATACCAACCGTGATACGGTAAATAATGATCATAATCTGCCCAGAAATGAAGATAATTGAATAACAATGCATCTACAGTAGAGTCTTCATTATATTTTTTACATGTTGTAACGATTTCTTTATGATCATCTTCATGAATACACTCGTCTGCTTGTAAATAAAAGCACCAATCTCCAGTACAATGTTGAAGAGCAAAATTTGTCTCATCTGCATATATTCTACCATCAACCATTGCTTTTTTATCCCAGACTCGGCGAATAATTTTGATTTTAGGTGAATTTATTGAACGAATCATTTCTTCTGTTTTATCCCCTTCATCATTATCACCTAATGCAATAACAAATTCATCAACAATAGGAAGAATACTAGAAATTGACTCTACTATAGGAAAGTAAAATTTGTCGGCATTTTTCACCATTGTGAAACCACTAATTGTCATATTTTCGCTGTTTTTCCTGGAATAGAATCCAATAAAGTTCGTGTATATTTCGACTTTGGATCATTGAATAACTCGTCTGTCCATCCTTTTTCTTCAATTTTACCTTTTCTCATAACTAATGTTCTCTCGCATAAAAATCGGACAATCGATAAATCGTGTGTGACGAAAATTAAACTAAGATTAAATTCATTTCTTAAGTCAACTAATAAATTTAGGACTTGGGCTTGTACTGATACATCAAGCGCACTTACAATTTCATCGCAAACAATGAGTTTGGGTTCCATGGCTAAAGCTCTTGCGATACAGATTCTTTGTCTTTGTCCTCCAGAGAATTCATGTGGATATCTATTGTAATGAGATTTTTCTAAACCTACTTTTTCTAAAAGTTCATAAGTGAATTCTTTTCGTTCTTTTTGAGTAGATCTAATATTATGGATTTTCATAGGTTCTTGAATCGCATAGCCTATTGAAAGCCTAGGATTTAAACTAGAATAAGGATCTTGGAATATATATTGTATGTCTTTTCTAATAGCTCTTAAATCCCGTTGATTTAATAAATCTATTCTTTTACCTAAGAATTCAACTTCTCCAGAATCAGCATTTATCAATCGTAAAATGGCTTTTGAAAGAGTAGATTTTCCACTCCCACTTTCACCAACAATTCCTAATGTTTCAGATTCTCGAAGTTCAAAACTTATATCATCTACTGCTTGTATTGCTTTTATGGGTTTGCCCCAAAAGTTTTTACTTGTTATAAATTGTTTATTTATTCCTTTTGCTGTGAGAATAACAGGTGCATTTTGAAGAAATTCTTTTCTGTCTTGAATTTCTTTGGGCGTAAGCCTATTTTCCTTATAGAATTCTGTGACTTTATTCTCAGAAAACGTATCATTCTCGTAGAACATTTCTGGCTTTGGAAGACTTTTTAAACTTATATTATCGGGTGGTGTGCTTGCTAGTAAGATCTGTGTATATGGTTCTTTAGGTTTATTGAAAATATCATTTACAGTACCTTTTTCGATGATTATACCTTCTTTCATTACAACAACTTTATCTGCAATTTCTTTGATTACCGCTAAGTCATGTGAAATGAATATAATTGAAATGTTTAATTTTTCATTTAGCTCTTTTAATAAATATAAGATTTCTTTCTGGACAGTAACATCTAGAGCGGTAGTACATTCATCAGCTATTAAGAGATTTGGTTCACAACTAATAGCCATTGCAATCATAATTCTTTGCAACTGACCACCACTTAATTCATGAGGATAAGAATTATAAGCTCTGTCAAAATCTTTTAATTGCACCCTTTCAAAAAGAGATTTGGTTAAATTTTTAACCTCTGTTTTACTGATGTTTTTATGAAGACTGATCATTTCATCAACCTGAGCACCGCACTTCATAACAGGATTAAAAGAACTCATCGGCTCTTGAAAGACCATAGCAATTTCAGAACCTCTATACTTTCGAATTTCAGATTCTTTTAAACTTAGTAAATTAGTTGAATTGTAATTAATTTCTCCATTTACAACTTTCAATTTTTCTCCAAGAAGTGCTGGAATAGAAAGACATGTTAAAGATTTTCCAGAACCACTCTCCCCTACTAATCCCAAGATTTCCCCTCTATTCAGATCAAAAGAAATATCTTTTACAAGTTTCTGCTTTTCCATTTTCTTTTCGAATAATGAAATAACTAATTTTTTTACAGATAATAGTGGAGTTTCCAATACTTTTTTACTATTTGTCGA
>CAYOIL010000039.1:0-7435 GCA_964403985.1 uncultured Saprospiraceae bacterium | reverse complement strand
CCCCTACTAAACCCAGGATTTTCCCTTTTGCTAATTCAAAAGAGATTCCTTTGACTAATCGTTGAACTTCTTTCTTTTTATCGAATAAAGAAATACTAAGATTATTAATTTTTAGAAGTGGTTTTTCCAAGATATTTTTCCTATTTGTCGAAGAAATACAAGATTAAGAAGAATTTTAAACAAATTGATTGAATAGATAATTATCTTGCGAGTAAATTTATATTAACTTATGCCGTGAAGGCAAAAAAATAAGATGAAGGTACTCGAAATAAATAATTTAAGTAAGCGGTACGGTAATATTACAGCTGTAAATAATCTGAGTCTCACAATAGAATCAGGCAGTATTTTTGGAATTCTCGGACCGAATGGAAGCGGTAAAACGACCACTCTAGGAATGATTCTTGGTATTATAAGTAGAGATTCTGGAGACTTTACCTGGTTTGAAGATAAATCAACAGATAACCATAGAAAAAGAATTGGCGCAATTTTAGAAACGCCAAACTTTTATCCTTATTTGAATGCTGAAGAAAACTTAGAAATAATAAGTCAAATTAAAGGAGTTAAGGATCAAGATTACGAATCTATATTGAAGACCGTAAATTTGTATGACAGAAGAAATTCCAAGTTTAGGAGTTATTCATTAGGAATGAAACAACGATTAGCGATTGGTGCCACCTTAGTTGGAGACCCTGATGTTGTAATATTTGATGAACCCACAAATGGACTTGATCCTGAAGGAATTGCAGAAGTAAGAAATATTCTTAAAAAAGTTGCTAGTGGAGGGAAAACAGTTCTTATGGCTAGTCATATTCTTGACGAAGTAGAAAAGGTATGTACCCATGTAGCTATCATCAAAAATGGCAATTTATTAGCAAATGGAAATGTAGGATCAATTCTTTCATCTAATCTATTTATGGAAATTGGTACATTGGATATGGATAAATTAAAAGAGGATTTATCTTCTATGCCTGCATTTATAAAAATAAGTTTAAAAAAGGGATTTTTTGAGTGTGAAGTGAATAAAGCTGTGCAGATTTCTGCAATAAGTACAGCATTAGTTGAAAGAGGACATGTAATCACACATTTAGTTTCACGTAAAAGAAGTCTAGAAAAAGAATTCTTAGAAATAGTAAAATAATATGTTAAGCCTACTAAATTTAGAATGGAAGAAGTTCAAAAAGAACTCTGTTGTTAAAATGCTTTTTTTAATTTACGCATTGGTATTTCCTATATTAATGTTAGTTTTTAAGGATGAAAATACAATTCCTGAAACACCCTTTTTCGATGCTAAAGATATTTTCAGGTATCCAGGTATATGGGAATGGTTAGGATATATAGGTAATTGGATGGTGTTTTTTACTTTAGGATTTATGATAGTTTATATGATAAGTATAGAAGTATCGTATAAAACTATGCGTCAAAATGTAATCACAGGACTATCCAGGTGGCAATACTTTTTATCGAAGTTAAATCTGGTAATTCTATTTTCTTTAATTGCTACAATTTACTTTACTATTGTAGGCTGTTTAATGGGGTTTTTATCAGATGAAGAAGTGACCTTTGCAATAATTTTCGACAATGAATATGCAATACCAAGATTCTTTTTAATGTGTTTGGGTTATTTATCCTTTGCAATGTTTATAGGATTTGCGATAAAGAATAGTGGCTTAGCAGTTCTTACTTATCTAGCTTATGGTTTGATGTTAGAACCTATAATAAGAGTTTTTGGTCATCGTAAATTATTCGATGGTACATCTCACAATTATTATCCACTAAATGCAATGGAGGATCTTGCACCTATGCCTCTACCTAATGAGAACATGAAAGAAACAATAGGTTTTTTATCCTATTCACACGCATCAATTGCTACGATAATTTATGTAATTATTTTCTTAGCACTTACATATTATATATTTAAATCACGTGATATATAATGTAATTGATTGCTAGTTATAAAAATAGTCTTAATTGAATATTAAAATACTTGCTTTAGATTTATGTGTATTAATATGATATGATTACTTTTGCGCTTGATTTTTCCAAGACAATATTAAAACTTGTGGAAAACTGAAATTAACTATATAGAATAATGGCAAAAAGAAAAGTAGAGAAAAAAAGCGACGAAACGATAATTGATATTGTAGAAGCAAGAGATAATATTTCCGATTATATTAATGATAACAAAGGCTTAGTTTTTGGTATTATAGGAGGGATCATATTATTGGTTGCAGGATATTTCATATATAAATATGCAGTTGTTGGACCTAAAGAGCGTGAAGCAGTTTCAGCGATGACTAAGGCGCAAGAACAGTTTGCGAAAGATTCTTTTGCATTAGCTTTGGAAAATCCAGGAGCTGGATTTGAAGGTTTTCTTGATATTGCTGATAATTACAGTGGAACAGCAACAGCTAACACAGCAAAGTATTATGCAGGTGTTAGTTACTTAAATTTGGGAAGGTACCAAGATGCTATTGATATGCTGGAAAGTGTAAAAGCTAAGGGTGAAGTTTTACCTGTAATGAAGAATGGTAACTTAGGTGATGCTTATTCTGAAAATGGTGATTTTGATAAAGCCATGAGTTTTTACAAGAAAGCTGCAACAGCAAAAGAAAATAGCTTTTTAACACCTTATTACATGAATAAATTAGCTTTATTAGAAATAAAGAATGGTAATGTTGCTGCAGCTCAAAAGTTATTTACGACTATTAAGAATGATTATCCTAATTCGTATGTAGCAGCGGATGTTGAAAAGTTTTTAATCAACTAGAATACGATATTATAAGGGCTTTCGCCCAAAAATATATAATAAAGCATCGCTAAGCAATTGGTGATGCTTTTTTAATAGAAACCAATAGTTTGGATGGGGTTAAACTAATTCTGTCATTTACAGTTTTATAAATAAAATCATGGCAAGTTCAATACAAAATTTATCAGCAGCACTTACTGAAGATGTCCCGTCAGCAAAGGGAATGAAGTTTGGAATAGTAAGAGCAGAATGGAATACAAAAGTAACAGGAGATTTACAAAAAGGCTGTTCAGATTTTCTGATAGAAAAAGGTGCCAAAGAAGAAGATATAACTTGTATTGATGTACCAGGTTCTTATGAGTTGCCCATGGGAGCAAAAATTTTAATGGGGACTGAAAAATATGATGCTATTATATGTATAGGTTGTGTTATTAAAGGAGAAACAAAGCATGATGAATATATTTCATTGGCGGTTGCAAATGCAATAGCTCAACTTGGAATACTTTCCAACACTCCTGTAATTTTTGGGGTTTTAACCCCAAATAACATGGAACAAGCATTGGATAGATCAGGTGGAAAGCATGGTAACAAAGGCATAGAAGCCGCAGCAACCGCAATCAAAATGGCAAAATTAAAAAAAGAAAATAAAGGAGTGAAGAAGTCAATAGGCTTTTAAATTCATAATCCCTTTGGGCTTAAGCCAATTAATAAGGATTAAATCGCATTCTTTCGCCTTTAGCATCAGAAATAAATTCTCCATTTTTATAAACCACATTACCGTTTACAAAAGTGTGTGAAACAGTGTGGTTGAATATTTTTCCTTCTAATGGTGACCATCCACATTTATAAAGGATATTTTCTTTGTTAACAGTGTACGGAGAATTAGGGTCTACTAAAACCAAATCTGCGGCATATGATTCTCTGATAAAACCTCTATTTACCACATGAAAGCATTTAGCAGGCGCATGGCACATTTTTTCTACTATTTTCTCTAAACTTATTAGTCCTCTATCGTAAAAGTCAAGCAATAAGTTTAATGAATGCTGAACTAATGGTAAGCCACTAGGTGCTTTTGTATATGGATTGTTTTTTTCTTCCATAAGATGTGGTGCGTGGTCAGTAGCAATAATATCAATAGTATCGTTCAATAATGCAGGTAATAATGCGCTTTGATTTTCAATAGACTTAATCGCTGGATTACACTTTATTTTTGTTCCAAGTAACTCATAATCAGTACTATTAAAGTACATGTGATGAACACATACTTCAGATGTTATTCGCTTATTTTCAATTGGTCCAGTTTCGAATAATTCTAATTCTTTAGCAGTTGAAATGTGTAAAATATGTAACCTTGTATTGTGTTTTTTAGCTAACTCCACTGCCAATGAGGAGGAAATATAGCATGCATCAACATCACGGATGATAGGATGCTTGGAAATAGGAATGTTATCTCCGAATTTTTCAACAAATTATGCAGTATTTTATCTAACAGTAGCTTCAACTTCACAGTGAGTAGCAATCAACATGGGAGATTTAGAGAAAATATTTTCTAATGTCTTTCTATTATCGACAAGCATATTTCCTGTGCTACTTCCCATAAAGACTTTGATTCCACATACTTCTTTGTGATTTGTTTTAAGAACTTCTTCAATATTTTCATTTCCAGCACCCATGAAAAAAGAGTAATTGGCTGGACTACAACTTGCAGCAATATTATATTTATCTTGAAGTAATTCTTGAGTTAAAGCATTTGGCTTAGTATTCGGCATTTCCATAAATGACGTAGTTCCACCAGCAACGGCGGCATGAGATTCCGTTCTTAAATTCGCTTTATGAGTCAAACCTGGTTCTCTAAAATGAACTTGGTCATCAATAATTCCAGGGAATAACCATTTCCCTTCACCAATAATTTCAGTTCCCGGTAAATCAATTTGAGAAGCAATTTTTTCAATTCGTCCGTCCTTTATTGATAAATCTGCATGTTGAGAATTACCTTCATTGACAATAAGTGCATTTTTAATTATTGTTCTGCTCATTTTGTTGATATTTTGATCTGCTCCACAAAATTAATTAAAAAGTTAGCTTCTATTGATGCAATTATTAAGAAATAGAAATTAATAGTTGATATTTGCGGCCAATAAATAAATAATAGAAAACTTGAGACAAAGTGGATTTATGAAAATAGGTGTTTTAGGTGGAGGCCAATTAGGAAGGATGATTTTTCAAGAGATCATTGGATTGGATCTTGATATTAGTTTTTTAGATTTAAGAAGGTCTTTTCCTGTGGGTAAAATAGCTCATGATTTTGTTGAGGGGGATTTTACCAATTACGACGATGTGATAGCATTTGGTAGCGACAAAGATGTCATTACAATTGAGATTGAGAAAGTAAATATAGAGGCACTTGAGAAACTAGAAGAAATGGGGAAGAAAGTACATCCTTCTCCAAAATCACTACGAGTGATACAAGATAAGGGTCTTCAAAAGCAATTTTATGTTGATAATGATTTCCCTACAAGTACTTTCGACTTGTTTCAATCAGCAGAGGAAGTAAAAGATGCTGTTAAAAAAGGAGACATAAATTTACCATTTGTACAAAAAGCGAGAAAAGATGGATATGATGGGAAAGGCGTATTTATAGTTAAGAATTCGACAGATCTTCATTATTTGTTAGAAGGTCCATGTTTAATAGAACCATTGGTTGATATTTCCAAGGAGCTTGCAGTGATTGCATGTCGAAATGAAAATGGTGCAGTTGTTACTTATGATGTTGTTGAGATGGTTTTTGATCAGGAAGCGAATTTGGTGAAGTTTTTATTTGCTCCTGCAGAAGTAACTAATGAAGTTGAGTTAAAATGTAAGCAAATTGCGACTCGATTGATAAAAGAATTAAAAATAAGTGGTTTATTAGCCGTGGAATTTTTTCTGACTAAACAAGGAAAAATCTTGATAAACGAAGTCGCTCCTAGACCACACAATAGTGGTCATCACACTCTCGACGCATCTATTTGTAGTCAATTTGAAAACCATATTCGAGGAGTTATAGGATTTCCTTTAGGTGAGACTGGAATGTATAAGAATGGTGCAATGATAAATGTTCTTGGAGAAGACGGTTTTACTGGCCCTGCCAAATATTTAGGATTAGAAGATGTATTATCTTTATCTGATGTTCACGTTCATCTGTATGGAAAAAGTATAACTAAGCCAAAACGGAAGATGGGACATATTAATGTTTTAGGAAATAGTAAAAGTGAAATTGAAGAAAAGATCGATAGAATAAATAAATTTTTTAAAGTAATAACATGAGTTTAGTAAGTGTAATAATGGGATCAAATTCAGATTATCCCGTAATGAAATCTGCCACCGAAATGTTGGATTATTTTGGCATCACTTATGATGTGCATGTTGTTAGTGCTCACCGAACACCTGAAAAGATGTTTGATTTTGCGAAAAATGCAAGAGAGAATGGAACGAAAGTAATTATTGCTGGTGCAGGCGGCGCAGCTCATCTTCCAGGAATGACTGCAAGTATAACTTCCTTACCTGTTATTGGAGTTCCGATTAAAAGTAGTAATTCTATTGATGGATGGGATTCTGTGCTTTCTATATTACAAATGCCTGGCGGAATTCCAGTTGCTACAGTTGCTTTAAATGGCGCAAAAAATGCAGGTATATTAGCTGCTACTATTATTGGAGCTTTTGATAATGAAATAGCCTTAAAGCTAGATAATTACAAACTTGAATTGAAAGAAATGGTGGCTGAAAAAGAAGCGAAACTCAAAGAAACTCTAAAGTAAAATAAAGAGTCATATCAAAAAACAAAAGCCCAATTCATTATGAATCGGGCTTTTGTTTTTTGTATAGATTTGTTGCAATAGTTGTTTCTCTAATTACAACCAAAATGCATAATCAATTTATACTAATTTCTATTGATACAATTTAACTCATCAAATGCTCTTGTCATTCTTTCTACAAAGCTTTGTTCTGCAACGCGTAACCATTTTCTTGGATCATAGTACTTCTTATTTGGTGAATCCTCACTTGTAGGATTACCAATTTGCGACTGTAAGAAATCTTTATTCTTAGCTTCGTAACCTCTTATTCCATCCCAAAATGCCCATTGTAAATCTGTGTCAATATTCATTTTAACCGCACCGTATTTTATTGCTTCAGCAATTTCTTCCGGCGTAGATCCAGATCCTCCGTGAAATACAAAATTAATAGGGTTACTATCTGTATTAAATTTCTCTTGAACGTGATCTTGTGAGTTTTTAAGAATAATTGGTCTTAATTCAACATTTCCTGGCTTATATACTCCGTGCACGTTTCCAAAAGCTGCAGCAATAGTGAATCTATGACTAATTGCTTTTAATCTTTCATAAGCGTATGCTACTTCTTCAGGTTGTGTATATAATTTAGAACTATCTACATCTGTATTATCAACACCATCTTCTTCCCCACCTGTAACACCTAGCTCAATTTCTAAAGTCATTCCTATCTTTTCCATACGTTCAAGATACTCACAACATATTTCAACATTTTCCTCTATAGGTTCCTCACTTAAATCGATCATATGAGAAGAATAAAGTGATCTTCCAAATGTTTTATAATGTGCTTCACTTGCTGATACAAGCCCATCAATCCAAGGCAATAATTTTTTAGCACAATGATCTGTATGAAGTATAACTG
>CAYOIL010000038.1:15677-20643 GCA_964403985.1 uncultured Saprospiraceae bacterium | reverse complement strand
CAAATAACAAATTAACGAAGATGTGGCTATTTATAAATCTAAATTCAGCCAATAATGGCATATAATATAACTTGTGGCTATTTTTAACTCTATTTTTAACTATATATCCATATATTTACATACCTATGGCTACTTTTAATAGGTCTACTATCGAAAACAATAACAACACAATGAACAAAATCAAAGGAAGAATCAGAGAAAAAGAAATTCTCAGAAAATCTCTAGCACAAAACAAATCGCACTTCATAGCTGTATATGGTAGAAGAAGAGTTGGTAAAACCTTTCTCATACGAGAATATTTTAATTACACTTTTGACTTCTATGCCAGTGGTCTAGCAAATGCTGATATGACAACTCAATTAGCTGCATTTCACGCCCAACTCGTTTTACATTCTGGTGATGTTAATGTTGAAAAGGTTCCTAAAACATGGTTTGAAGCATTTCAAAATCTTAAAAAAATACTTTCTAATTCTACTTCGACCAAAAAAATAGTCTTTATTGATGAATTACCTTGGCTTGACACTCCAAAATCTGGTTTCATTTCAGCTCTAGAATACTTTTGGAACAGCTGGGCAAGTGCGAGAGATGATATCTTTCTTATAGGTTGTGGTTCTGCTGCTACTTGGATGATTGATCACTTACTTAATGCTAAAGGCGGTCTACATAACCGAATCACTCAACCTATTAAAGTTGAGCCTTTTTCACTTTATGAAGTTGCAGAATTTCTAAAGTCAAAGAATTACCCTATAGATCACTACCAAATTATTGTACTTTACATGGCTTTGGGTGGGATTCCTTTCTATCTTGAAAAAATAAACACCCAACTAAGTATCGCCCAAAATATTGAAAACATATGTTTTTCTGAACATGCAACAATGAATGAAGAATACGACATTCTATTCCGGTCACTATTCAATTCACCTGAAAAACATATGAAAATTATTCTTGCCCTTTCTGAGAGTAAAAATGGCTTAACTAGGGCTGATATAATAAAAAAGACTGGTCTGCATTCTGGTGGAACGACTTCAAAAATATTACGTGAACTTGAATTAAGTAGTTTTATAAGAAGTTACAGACACTATGGTAAAAAGTCAAGAGAAACTACCTTTCAGTTAATGGATAGCTTCACTTTATTCTATCATAAATTCATGAAAGATAAAGTAGAAGCTAGCAATACTTGGATAAACAATATAAATACTCCTACCTACTACAACTGGGCAGGAAATGCATTTGAAATTGTAATTCTCCAACATGTAAATCAGATTAAGCAAAAACTTGGAATTTCTGGGGTTTATACAGAACTCTCTGCTTTTCAAAATGAAAATGCTCAAATTGATCTAATAATTGACAGAAAAGATGGAGTTATAAACTTAGTGGAAGCGAAATTCTCTTTAGATTCGTTTGAAATAACAAAGTCGTATGATCAAGTACTTAGAAGAAAACTCTCAGAGTTTATAAAATACTCAAAAACTAAAAAGTCGATTTGGTTAACAATTGCAACTACTTATGGCTTGAAGAATAATTTATATTCTGGAAATATTCAACGAACTGTAACTATGCAAGACTTATTTATACCTACTATCAATTAACGAAGTAAGTAATTGTATTTTTTTATAACTTTAAATATTGGGCAATTTATATAATATTAAAAGAATTAAAATGAACAAACTCTTTCTTTCTATCCTTGCCTTATTCATTAGTCTACCTTATTACTCTTTCTCCTGTTCATGTTCAGTCTATCTGAACTTTTGTGAATCTACTAATCGATCTTCAACAATCATTTCAGCTGAAATAATTAAAAAATATGAAGGATCAGTCTTTACAAAGTTTATGGATGTAGAAGTTGAAGAAGAAATATTAGGAACATCACAACAGCAATTATACACGATTGAAAATTATGGCACCTCGTGTGACGTTTCTTTTAGTCAATTTGAAATAGGAAATTCAATTGTTATCGTAGTTGACCACTATGACTTGGAAGAAGAAGGAGTAAATCATCCTAGCATCAGTTTAGGTGGCTGTTCTTCAAACTACTTAACTAAAGATGAATTTCGAGTGTATGGAAACATTCAAGAAGGTATAACATCACTCGATTATGAAGAATTTAAAGAGTCAATTGGTGAATGCACTGACCTTTCCTTAATTGATCGAGAAACGGACTTAGTTGTAAACACAACGTCTATTTACCCAAATCCTACATCATCAACTATTCAAATTAAAAGCTACTTTCTTCAGCAATTTGAAATAGAAGGTGTATTAATTAATTCTTCTGGAATAGAAATTCAAACTTATCCAGACATATTAAAGTCAAATCGTGAAATCGATTTGACAGACTATCCTGCTGGTATGTACTTTTTACAATTAAGATATAATGATAGAGTAGTTACAAAGAAGATAATGAAGTACTAAATTTAAAATTTCATTAGTCAAACTGTAACCTCTTACTTGGGAATTAACTCTTTATATTCATAATATGCTTTTAATATAAAAAAAGCCTTTTTCTTTTCCCCTTTTTCAGAAATTAGTCCTTTACGGTTGTAGTCGTCTTGAACATCTGGCAACACCCTTCTAGGAGATTTAAAGTCAACCAAAATCCAAGGTGATACACCTCGTAGTTGGTCAATTTGATCAATCATTAGTAATGTCTCTTTATACAGATATTCCTGATACTCTTCTGTCCACCTTGTATCCTTATCACCACTTAAACCATATTTAGCTCCAGCTCCGAATTCTGAAATAATAACAGGTTTATCAAAATCTATTTTCCAAGAAATAGTTCTGCACTTTTCTACACTTCCATCGTACCATCCTATGTATTGATTGAAACTCAATATATCAACTACTTCAGCATAAGAATCACTAATTGTGCGTACAAGTGGATCTCCGTTATAATTACTTTGTTCAAGTGCTGCACTGATTAAGCGTGTAGAATCTTTTTCTTTTGCGAAGGAAGCCAACTTATTTAAAAAAACATTTCGAGAATCACTAGTCGGTGTTTCATTAGCCATAGACCATATAATAACAGAAGCTCTATTTTTATCTCTTTCAATTAACTCATTTAATTGATTTTGAGCATTAAGATATGTCTTTTGATTTTCCCACGAAATAGTCCAATAAACAGGATTTTCTTCCCATACCAACATTCCCATTTCATCAGCTAATCTCACCATATGCTCATTATGAGGATAATGAGCTAAACGAACATAATTACATCCTAGTTCTTTTGCCCAAACAAGTAATTGCTTCGCATCATTTCTTGAATGACCTCTTCCACCATTTATTGGACTCTCTTCATGTACGGATATTCCTTTTAAAAAGATCGATTTTCCATTGAGTAATATATCTGCTCCACTGGTTTTAATTGTTCTAAAACCTATCTTATCTTCAACTATTTCATTTCTATATTCAAGTTCTACTTTATATAAATATGAATCTTCTAATGACCAATATCTTATTTCGTCCACAGCAATATCTCCATTAAATTTTCCTTTATCATCAGTATAAAAAGACCGTGTAAGTTTAATTTCTGGTATGTTGACCTTCACTTCCTGATTAGCTTTTGAAGGACCATTCAATTCTCCGGAAACAATTATTCTTTTATTATCATTTTGATCAAGCTGTATAAAATAATCTTCTACAAAAGTTGATGGAGTCTCTATTAATTTCACTCCTCTAGTCAAACCACCATAATTCCACCAATCGGTATTTAACGTAGGCACGGCCTCCTTTTTTCTTTTATTATCAATCTTTACAATTAAAAAATTATCCTTTTCTTTCAACAATCCTGTAACCTCAAAATTAAATGGAGTAAATCCACCTTCGTGGAATCCTAATTTCTTTCCATTTAAATATATATCGGTCCTATAATTAGAAGCTTCAAAATATACGAAAACCCTATTTTCATCACTTGCCTTTGAATAGTTAAAGGACTTTTTCATCCATAATGTACCTTCATAATAATATAATTTCTCTTTTTGCGAATTCCAATCCCCGGGTACTTTAAGACTATCCATTTTATCAAAGTCATACTCTACCAAATCTGCTTTTCCTTCTCTTTTCGCATTAGTAAAAAATGCTCCTTTTCCAGGATTTGTTTGATTTTCGAATGGCTCATATCTATAATTATAAAATCCATTCTTATAGGGATCAACAATATATTTCCAGTAACCATCAAGGTCAGTAACCTCTCGATTATACACATTTTGAATCAAATTTTCTTGTGCTATAGTCAACTGAAGTGAAACTACAATCAAAATTAACAGGGCAAAATATCTAAGCATTGGCAAATAATTATTTTGGGTTTAACCCAAAAATAAAAAAGGAAAGCACTATATACACTTAAATTATTAAGTTAATCCTCAACAACTAAGTTCTACTTTGTACCTCTTCCATAAACAATATCTTATCTTCTGATAACACTTCCATCCCCAATTGCACATAAGTAAGATTTTTTAATCCCCTAAATACATCAAGATTATCTAGATGACCACCACTTACTAATTGTAGCTTTTGTAATTCATGAAACTGGCTTATTATAGTATAATCTGTCAATCCATCTGCCTTATAAATAAACAGTTTCTTTAGCTTGGATGGAATGGGTAATCCTTCTAAACTTTTCAACTTATTGCAATGATGCAATTCAAATATTTCCAAATCAATTAATCCCTTTAGCCCATTAAATGAAGTAGATGTAGATTTGTCAATAAATACTTTTTCAAGTTTAATTAAGGATGAAAGCTCATTAAAATCATCGAAATGATAATTGGCTAAATGCAAAGACTTAAGATTCTTACATAAAGAAATGTTTTTTACACTATGACAATCTGCACCTAAATATTCTAATTTTTCAAAATGCTTTAAATCCAATATTTTTTTGGGTTTTTCAAAGGACAGATGCCTCAATTCTTTCAAACAAGTCACTGGAGAAAGATCAAGATTTCCTTGTAATATTGTTAAAGATTCAACA
>CAYOIL010000038.1:11223-15667 GCA_964403985.1 uncultured Saprospiraceae bacterium | reverse complement strand
CAACATGACGGATGCTGTCAAGAAAATCTAAACTCTGAATCGGTTTAGAAAATGAATTATTAACAGTAATTCTTTTTATAGTATGCTTATTAATATAATCAATACTCTCTCTCTGTTCTGAAACATCAAATATAAAAGTATCATTAAACGATTCAGATACGCCATTCAAAAGGCGAATAAATTGAAAGCCATCACGAAAAAAGTGAATAGCCAAAGGATTTTCCTTTTTTATTTTCCAGTTTTTAAAACCATCTTGTAATTTCTGAAAAAGCCCCATTTCATTAGATCAATCCAACAATTCAAATGATACATTTACGGAAGCCACGATTTCTATTTCCCCTATTTCAAAAGACGATTGTCCTCCTTGGCTACTGGTGTTACTGGGTTGAGAAGAATAAGCAGAATTATTAGCTCGAGCTACACTATTACTTATAAGTTTCGCTTTCCCTATATTTTGACCTAGTACATCAGCCATATCTTTAGCACTCTTTTTAGCTTTTAATAATGCTTTCAATTGGGTTTCCTTTAATACCTCCTCATACTTACTACTTTTAAATATTGGACCACTTACAGATTCTACACTCATTATAAGTAATTGATCTAGAATTTCATCAAACGCACCTATATCTTTCAAGCACACATATATTTGTTGATAAGCATTGAATCCATCATATTCTCTTGGCTGTCGATTTCGAATGTAATTACGCGAAACCGTCATTCGCTTAGTTTGGATATATTGTTTTGGAATTTTCTTACTATCTAAATACTTAAATACAGCCTCGGAAATTTCTCTATTTTTTTGACGAGCATCGGAAATTTCCTCAGCGTGAGAAAAAACTGTAACTGTAAAATGAATTTCATCTACTTCTACATAAGCCGTCTCTGTTTCATTGATCGAGATTAAAGGGATATTCAGTGATTGGGAATAAATGGAAGAAGTTCCGAAAAAAATCAAACACAACAATAGAAAAGGATTCTTCATTTTAAGTAAATTTATGACATAATGAGTAAAGATAGTTCTTCTGTTCTAGCTAGCTATTAATATTATCTTAAACCCTTACATATAATAGTTATATAACTAATAACTTTTTAACACCTACTTTCTCATTCCTTTTAACTTCCACAAAATAAACTCCTTTTTGCCATTCTTTTGAAACTATCTGAATTTCAGAATCATAAAATTCATTTTGAAAAACAACTTGTCCATTTGGTGTAAAGACTTTCACTTCAGTTTTTAATTGATCCACATTTCCAATTTCTAAAACAAATGATTCTGAAGAAGGATTTGGTGATATTATAAAATCAACTTGTTCTTGACTTCCGTCAAAAGTATTTAAAGGATTATCGCTTGTAAATGATAAGATCTTTGATTCTCGTAAATCAAATTTAGTGCCTATACTTTGCCAACTATCGAACCCTCCATTTTCATTTATAGTAATCGATCCTAAAGCTTCTTTATTATATAAATCAGTAACAAAATAAATCCCTGATGTAAGGTTAGAAGCGGCTAATGATAATGTTGAATTAATTAGTTGAGATGAAAAATTTGACACAACTACAACCAGTTCATCTTCATATTCTCGTGCATAACTTAACACATTATCTTCACTATTAACTGAAAGATAATTCCCTTTTCTTAGCGGTGCATTTTCATTTCGAATATGAACTAACTTTTTATAGTGATTTAGAATCGAACTAGGGTCGGCATCCATTGTTTCCACATTATTGGTCATATAATTTGATCCAATTCCATACCATGGGTTTGAACTTGAAAAACCAGCATATTGATCATTTGACCATTGCATTGGTCGTCTGATATTCTCATGTGCTCCAGTTCCTATCATATTCAATTCTTCTCCATAATATATAAATGGAATACCTGGAAGGGTAAGATAAATAGAAGCGGCAAGTTTTATGCGGCTATCACTTGAACCAAGTGAATTATAAACTCTATTCATGTCATGATTCGTTAAGAATGTTCCATATTGCAAGGCTGGATAAGAGGAGCTAATTTGAGACATTTGTTCCGCTATTCCTGTCGGGTTTCCTGAATTCACAGCATTTAAAATCTCATTGGCAAGTTCAAATTCGAAACACACATCCAATCGATCATTCTGAACATAAGGAATTATAGACTCTGTATTCGACCACACCTCCCCTATTGTAAACATATCAGCATTATTGGACTTATAAACGTCATTGAATTCTTCGAGTAAGGAAATTGTACCTTGCGTATTTTCGAGTATACTTCCATCTTCTATAAGATACTTTATAGCATCGAGACGGTATCCATCAACACCTTTATCTAACCAAAAATCCGCTACATTAAACATCTCTTCTTTTACTGGTGGATGTTCATAGTTTAAGTCTGGCATTCCCCCCCAAAACAAGCCATAGAAATAATCTCCACCATTTGCATGCCACACATTTTGCCCCCACGGTCCATCAAAACCAGGATTCGTATCGGACCATACATACCATTCTCTAAAGTCATTTGTTGAAGAAGCAGACTGTGTAAACCAAGGGTGTTGACTAGAACTATGATTTAAAACCAAATCAATAATTACTTTTATTCCTCTTGAATGGGCTTCCGCCAAAAATTCTTCGAAGTCTTCCATTGAACCATAATCAGGCTCTATTGAATAATAATCTGTTACATCATAACCATGATAACTCGGCGATTCTAACATCGGCATAAGCCAAATTGCTGTAATTCCTAAATCAGACTTAGTATCTGGATCACCATCATTTAAGTAATCTAGCCTTTCAATGATTCCTTGAAAATCACCGATTCCGTCTCCATCACTGTCATTAAAACTTCGGACAAACAATTCATAAAATACGGCATCGTTCCACCAGTAAGTATCAAAATCCGAATCGAGTGTTGGATCACATACTTCACACGTATTGTAACAATATGTAGGTGGATTTGAAGAATTCGGCTCGACATTGATCGGTCTATTATTTGTTCCGTTCATACCTAGTACCGCACATTCCAAAGAAAGATTCTCCGCATCAATCACTTCATCCCCATTTACATAAACATATTCATATTCTCCAGGAGGTAATTGTAGGTTTATTTCAAATGTCTTATCATTATTTATATCAGTTAACTCAATGCTTGATGCATCCCAATTTTGTGTAAACCCAGCAGCAATTTGAAAATCTCCCATAATATGGACTCCTTTTTCAGATATATTTTGGCCTTTCATGTTTACTGAGAAAGTTACACTTCCTATACAATCATTAAAAGGAACAGGAGGAATTACAAGATCAGTATTCCCTATCGTAATAATTCGATTATTTGTATTTCCTACTGAGCAAGATGAAGGCGGACTTTCGTCCAATCCCCACTCATCGCCATTGATAAATTTATACTCATAAGTACCACTAGGTATAGAAACTGTTATTGAATAGACATTGTCACCATTAGAATCTTCTACATTCGTAGAGCCCGGATTCCAATTGGAACCGAGTCCAGCCAAAGATTGAAAATTTCCCGCAATGTGAACTCCATCTGAAGAAACGACTTCATTACTCATATCAACTTGAAAAGTAACATTGACATTTTGTGCTTGTATTTGTGTAATACTAAAAAGTGACAGCCATGTACAAACAATAGTAAATAGATTAGGTATTAACTTCATAATTAACTCTATAACTCTTGAATTTTAAAAGTAAGGCAATTCCTTAGCAAGAAATGTCCTCTTTACCATAAGATTATAAAAATAATCTTTTATTACCACTTTGTGTCACATTGACAATAACTATTTTATTTTTACAGTACAGATTATACTGCTTAGGAACTAGAATTAAATAATTTACAATAAAAGGAGGATTAGTCTGTGTCGTTTTCAATTTTCGTCATCATCAAATTCTTCTTCATCTTCATATTCGTCTTCATCGCTTTCTTCATCGATTCGATCAACTAATTTCATGATCCAAAGAATTACTTTAGGGCTAAGAAACTTTGAAATACCTGCTTTCCTGGCTGCAGTTTTAAGAATATTCACATTCTTATATCCCATCTTTTTTTCTTCAGCTATTTCGACATACTCATCCCACTCCTCCATAGTGATCATATCGAAATGCCCACGCATTATATCTAAATCAGTAGGATCGTTTATGTCGTATTCTGCCATTTCAAGTTTTTACTTGATGCAATAGTACACTTTTAAACCCGAAATATGCACCAATGCTAAAGCAGTTTACAACGAAAACACTTTCAGATAAAAGCACTTACACCTTTACTCTTTAACTTAATTCAAACTAAAATACATGAAAACATCTTTTTTAAAAATCAACAACTAAACCAATTGTTGGAAGCACTATCCCTTCTCCCGGAGCTAATTGAGTCAACTGAAATGGTAAAATCAACTCGCCAGCTTCATCTCTGTCCAATGCAAATTGCTCGAGGAACTTTAATATCTATATGGATAGAAAC
>CAYOIL010000038.1:0-11213 GCA_964403985.1 uncultured Saprospiraceae bacterium | reverse complement strand
GGTGCAGGAACTGCTTGACCAAATAAGTTTTGAACTTCAAAATAAACATTCAAGGCTAAATATTTGAAATTCCATTTTTTATCAAATCGAAAATCTGTTTGATAAAAAGGATCTAGAAAGACTTCTCCTAGTCGATCATAATCGACAATTGTTAGCGGGTAATTTGCTAATGTAGCTTCTTGATCTACTGGAGCATAAGGAGTTTTTCCTACAAATCGAGTTCTTAAACTCAACTCGTAATTCTTTCCAAATTTATAGCCTCCTGTAAATGACAATAGATATCTACTGTCCCATGCACTTGGTCTATATACTCCATCCAAACCTGTAAATTCGCTAAAATAATAAGTCAACGCCATAATTCCATAAAACCCTTTGACTAGTTTTTGCTGAGCTAAAAATTCAACTCCATACGTTCGACCAAGTCCCACACTCTCAATATCTTCATCTCCCAAAATTGAGAAATCTCCACCTTGATTTGCCAAAGAAACTCCTTCTTCTAATGAAACTGGGTAATTATTATACTTCTTATAAAAGCCCTCTACAGATAACTTACTAGTTTGTGAAGGATTATATGCTATACCACTTACCAAGTGAATACTATTAATATACTTCGCATCTTTATTTAATAAATTTCCATCATTATCTTCAAATCCCAAAACAGTATACGGAGCTATTTTATAATAAGAACCTGCTGTAGCATTAAATCTCCACTTGTCTTTACTATCCAATCGAATTGAAATTCCTGCTCTGGGAGAAATGGTCTTCAAAAGTTGAAAAGATTCTTCTGTAAATGTGTTGGCATCACTTCTTACTCCGAAAGTAACATCGATCCGATCTTTAATATTTGCTTTTGAAGCTTGAAAAAACAAGCCATATTTTACAAAGTCAATACCGGAATCATAAGCTACATTCTGTAAAAAATTCTCTGTATCGTTTGTATAAGAAGCATAGATTACATTGAATCCAGTACTTAAAGACCAATTATTTACAAACTGAGTATAAGAAGGTCTTAGTTTATATTCAGTTTCTCTACTATTAGTTTGAAAGAGCAGTCCTTCTTTATTTTCGTTATCCTCATAACCGCTGAATAGATTCCTTAATCTATTGTATGAAATGGCAGTATTATAAATCCCTTTCCCGTCTTTCCTCCTTCTTTTCCATATAATTCCTGTTGATGCCGAATACTGTTCGATCAATGGAACTTGCTCTAATACAGCTTGCTGTTCAGGTGAGTAGTCGTCTGGAGCTTTCAATGAAAAATCATCAATTGCACCAATTCCAGTGAATATTATGGAATTGTAGTCATCTATTTTTGAACTTACTTTGTACTGATAATCATAGAAAGATGGTCGGATCGGCAAACCAATTAGGCTAAATAAAAATTGTAAGTAAGATCTTCTGCCAGAAAAAATAAAGGAAGTATTTGATTCTTCTTTTCCATTTTTAAAAAGAGGTCCTTCCAGTGTAATTGCCGCTTCACTAGCGCTAACTCTGAAGTTCGTGTTGAATTTCCTTCTATTCCCATTCCGCTGATCAAATTGCAAGACCCCTGATAAAGGATTATCATATCGTGCACCGAATGACGAGGCCGATAATTCAACACCCTCTATAAATGCCACATTTAATAAACCAGCTGGTCCTCCTGCCGAACCTTGGGTACTGAAGTGATTAATATTGGGTATTTCAAGTCCATCCAGGTAATATACATTCTCATTTGGGGCCCCACCCCTTATTATAATATCATTTCTAAAACCACCAATTGAGCCTGATATTCCAGGTAACGATTGAACAACTTTAGCAATATCATTATTCCCTCCAGGATATGTCTTTAATTCCTCAGGTGATAGCTTTTGCAATGATAAAGGTGCCTCGAGAGAACGAGCAAAAGGACTAGCTGTAATCTCTACATTCTCAATTGTCTTACCTCCTGGAGATAATTCGAAATTTAAGTCCGCATTTCCTCTTGATTGTACGATTAAGTTAGCTCTTATTGAACTCTCGTATCCAAGGTAACTCGCGGTAACATTATAAGCTCCAGGCGAAATTTTTAATACAAATTTTCCATCGAAATCCGTTGTAGTGCCTAAGGAGGTTCCTTCTACTATAACTGTTGCACCGATAAGTGCCTCTCCAGTTTGTAAATCCGTGACGGTTCCATAAAGTTCAACCTCTATTTGCGAATAAAGACATGTAGAAATGAATAAAGTAAGCAGTGTAAATATTAGTTTCATGCAAAGCATTTTCATATGAATGTCACAGAAATGTAAAAAGTTGTGATTTTTAAACGATTTCTTAGAGATCTTGCTTTATTTTTTTTGGGCTTTAAGCCCAAAGAGAAACTTTCAAGCCAAAATAGTCTCGTTCCTAAAAACTACCTTTGCCGACTGAAAAGAGCGTAAAAATCTATGAGCGAAACAAAAAATGTAATGGAATTCTTGAGACTTTTGGAAAGAAGTATTGATAAAAAAACGTTCAAAAGCATAAGACTTTATAATAAAAAGGAAAAATCTTATGAAGTAAAACAACTTTTGGGCCGACCCATAATTATCAAAGAAACTTATCAGATCTCCATAACAAGTAGAACAGAAACGCAGGACATAACCAAAAATCATAAGTCAGAAGATTTTTCAGATTTTATTGGTCAACAAATTTTCGAAAACTTTTATATTGCTGAATTCACTACTGATAAGTATACATATTTCTTAACTACTTTCCCCAATGGTAAAGCTAAAATGAGACATAAAGTACTCACAGAAAGTCAAGATATATCGCTTCAGCACAACAAAGAAAAAGAGCGTTTCATACAAGCTGAACAAAACGAATATCTCAAGCTTCTTGACATTTCTACTTCGCAATATGTTGTAAAAAATAAAGCTCAAGATAAATTCAAACAAATCAACAAGTATATTGAAATCATTCATGACATACTTAAAAGAAAAAGTTTGGAAGATGGTGCGCGTATCGTCGATATGGGTTCAGGAAAAGGCTATTTAACTTTTGCTTTATACGATTATTTTCAAAAATTCAGAAAACAAACACCAGTTATCACAGGTGTTGAAATGAGACCTGAACTAGTTGAAAAATGTACATCAATTGCAAAAGCTTGTGGTTTTAAATATCTCGATTTTTAACAACAAATTATTCAAGATGTAACTATTGAAAATATTGACATGCTTATTGCATTGCATGCATGCGACACAGCTACTGACGATGCCATTCTGAAAGGGATCAATGCCAATTCAAAAATTATTATTTGCGCACCTTGCTGTCACAAACAGATAAGAAAAAGGTTGAATCCATTAAACATTCTTGAAAAGATTACAAGCCATGGAATTCTTAAAGAACGACAAGCCGAAATTCTCACTGATACTATTCGGGCAATGATATTAGAAGCCTATGGATATAAAACTAGAGTTTTTGAATTTATATCAACCAGTCATACTCCGAAAAATGTACTAATTGTGGGAATCCAAGACGAAATCCGTACCTCTCCTGACCAAGAAATAATGAAAGAAATTGTTAAATTAAGAGAGATGTGGGGAATTAGCTTTCACTATCTTGAGCGCTTAGTATCCAATCTTTAAATAATTCTTGCTAACGTTAACGACATTTAAGAAATGTCTATTCTATTTAACTATTCTTTATACATTTATCTACCAACGATACTTTAAATCGCGTCGTTTTGGAGATAAATCAAACTAATTATTATGAAATCTTTATTATTCCTAACACTACTATGTTTATTTACAATTAATTCATTTGCTCAAGAGAAAGAGAGCAAGTTTGAAAATCTAAAAGGCAATCAAATTGGTGTATTATACAATGGTTCAAGTTACTCATTAGGTTATAAGGTTAAAAAAGCTGAAAACAAACATTTACTCTTAAGAAGTTCATTTGCAAATGCGAGTAGTAATCGTTTTGAAAATTTCAACTTGAATGTAGGGCTAAATGTAAATTTTATGAAAGACCATGTAATGTCTAATAGATTTTTCATTTCACATGGATGGGGAGTTGGCTCTTCCTTTCAGACCAATCTGTCTCAAGGAAATAGTTTAATTGCTCTTGTTCCAAACTTGAATTACCGACTTGAATTTAATTATAATCTAAATGAAAACATTTACATCGGTGCTTCATTAACTCCAGGCTTAAATTTACCAATTAGCTATAGTACTTCTTCTAATAATCTTAATTACTCTATTGGCATGGGAGCGTCAAATTCTGCTCAATTACAATTGTTTTATAGGATATAAATGAAAAGTGAAAGCTCATATGGATGGGCTTTGACTTTTCTTATTTTCTTTTTCGCATGAGATGAAATTCATATCAATTAATATAATTCATCAATTTGTAATTTTCTAAAACCGTACTCCTACTTTTAATCCCATTCTTAGAAAAATTGGTTTTGGATTATAAGCGAATGAAAAAGCATAAAAATCTCTATTACTACTATTATTTGCCTCTAAACCAGCACCTGCATAAGCATCAAGAATTATATTTTTAAGGCCAAATTGTATACCCACATCACTAGTGATTGCTCCTGCAAACACTTTACTTCTAGAATTATAATTAAATTGACCAAAATTTACACCTGGAGCCAAATAGACTCCTGACAAAGATTTATCATCTGGTAGAATATCAAATTTAACTCTAGAATGTATCATTTTACTATATGTCCTTTTTGACCCATCTATAGCATTTCTAAAACTAAGTTTTCCTCCTACCTCCAATGTTTGTTTATGTGTTAATCCATATTCAACAGACACATTATATCCTCCAAAAGCTGTAAAAACTGGGTTAGTCATAACTGCAATTTTGTATTGTTTTGAATGTTGTTCATCTTCCTTATTATCTACTTGACTGAATAAGTTAACTGTTAAAAGTGTTGCTGTAATTATTAAAATAAGATTTTTCATTATATCGTTTTTAATTTGAATTATGCATTGAATTTAAAGAAGTTAGGTGTTCAATAAATAATTCTGGTTTAATTGATAGTACAAATATGCGAGGTAATTAAGCTTTATAATTTCACAAATCGTCGACTGATACATATATTTTTATATAATATGTAAAATATTAGTGTATGAGTAGAAAACATTAAATACTTTTTAACCTTTTAACTCATATTAGGACTTTGTTAAAAGGGACGAAAATGTAATAAGATCTAGATAATTATGAAAGTAAATTTTAGCATCGCTAAGCTTAAAGAGGTTACAAATAATGGTGAATATAAAACAATAGTGAAATGTCAATTTTACAATAGTTTCGTCACGTAATAGATGGTCTATTGGATAATTCGGGTTAATAGTAAAAAAGTTGGTACAGCTTAACTATATTAGTGATTCAAAACTAAATTTCCAATGGCTGAAGCTACACATAAATCAGATATAGAGATTGCTCAAGAAGCAGAGATTCATCATATAAATACAATAGCTGAAAAGCTTAACATACCTTCTGATGATCTAGAGTTGTATGGAAAATACAAGGCAAAACTTCCTTTAAAACTGTTGAATAAAGATAAAATTAAGAAAGGGAAGTTGATTCTTGTAACAGCAATGACACCTACTCCTGCTGGAGAAGGTAAAACTACAACATCGATTGGTTTAACGGAAGGGATGAATAAAATAGGGCGTAAAACTTGTGTTGTATTGAGAGAACCTTCACTAGGACCTGTTTTTGGTATTAAGGGAGGAGCTGCTGGAGGAGGTTATTCTCAAGTGATTCCTATGGAAGACATAAATCTCCATTTTACTGGCGATTTTTCAGCTATTGAAAAGGCAAACAATTTGCTTTCAGCTCTGATTGACAACAATCTACAAAGTAGAACTAGAAGTCTGAATTTAGATCCTAGAACCATTGTTTGGAAGCGAGTGATGGACATGAATGATAGAGCATTAAGAGAAATTACTATAGGTTTAGGAGGTACAGCAAATGGTATGCCTAGACAAGATGGTTTCAATATTACTCCTGCATCTGAAGTAATGGCAATATTGTGTATGAGTGAGAGTTTTGAAGATTTGAAATCTAGGCTGGGTAAAATATTTGTTGGCTATACAATGGATAGACAACCTATTTATGCTAAAGACTTAAAGGCAGAAAATGCAATGGCCATTTTACTAAAGGATGCGATCAAGCCGAATTTAGTACAGACAATGGAAGGAAATCCTGCAATTATTCATGGAGGACCATTTGCTAATATAGCACAAGGGACCAACACGATACTTGCAACAAAGATGGGCTTATCATTATCGGAATATGTGGTTACAGAAGCAGGTTTTGGGGCCGATTTGGGTGCAGAAAAGTTTCTAAACATAAAATGTGTCTCAGCAGGATTGGCTCCTGATGCAATTGTTTTAGTAAGTACAATAAGAGCACTTCGACATCATGGAGGAGCACATAAAGACGAATACAATGAGGCATCAATAGAACGTGTGACTAAAGGTTGGGTGAATTTAGAAAAACACATAGAGAATTGCAAAAAATTTGGAATAACTCCAGTTGTGGCAATTAATGCGTTTCCTAATGACAGTAAAGAAGAAGTACAATTTGTAATAGATAAATGTCGAGACTTGAAAGTAGAAGCTAGGGTTGCGAGAGGATGGGCTGAGGGAGGAAAAGGAATGGAGGAATTAGCTGAAGCAGTAGTTTCATCAATAGAAAAAGGTGGAAACGAATTTAAACCACTTTATGATTGGAATTCTCCATTAAAGGAAAAGATAGAAAAAATAGCGAAAGAAATCTACGGAGCGGAAGAGATCAATTATACTAAAATAGCGCAAAGAGATTTAAGAAGAATTGAAAAGTTGGGACTTAGCCATTTGCCAGTTTGTATGGCAAAAACACAAAAGAGTTTTTCAGACAATGCCTCGTTATTGGGTAGACCAGAAGGGTTTGATGTTACCATAAGAGAGTTTGAATATGCTGTAGGAGCGGGATTTATTATTCCTATACTTGGAAACATGATGCGGATGCCAGGACTTCCTTCGATTCCGGCAAGCGAAAAAATGTTTATCGACAATGACGGAACAATTTCGGGCTTAAGTTAATTATAAGGAGGAATAATTCATACAACATGATAATTAAGACGGAAGAAGAATTGGAAGCAATGAAAGCAGCATCACATGCTGTAGCAATAGTTTTAGCTAAGATGTGTTCATATGCGGAGATTGGTATGAGTACAAAAGAGATTGACGAATATGGAGGGAAGTTACTTAAAGAGATGGGTGCTAAATCGGCACCTTATGTTGAGTATAAATTCCCAGGTTACACATGTATTTCAACGAATAATGAGGCATGTCATGGAGTACCTTCGGAAAAGAAGATATTGAAGAATGGAGATTTGATCAATATTGATGTTTCGGCTAATTTGAATGGCTACTATGGAGACAATGGTTGTTCTTTTATCTTAGGAGAAGACATACAAAATTTATCACCGCTTGTGACAGCCTCTCACGAAATACTTACAAAAGCAATCGCTGCAATAAAGCCAGGAGTTAAAATCAATGAGATTGGAGGTTTAATTAATCAAGAGGCAAAAAAGCGTGGTTTTAAAGTAATACGGAATATTTGCGGGCATGGAATTGGAAAGAAATTACATGAAGAGCCTGCCGAAATAGCTTGTTGGAAAGATAGGTTGAATAGGAACAGATTCAAAAAGAACTCTGTTATCGCTGTCGAAACGTTTATAAGTACCAACGCAAAATTTGTTTACGAAGCTGACGATGGTTGGACCTTAGTCACCAATGATGGAAGCTTTGTAGCACAGCATGAACACACTATGATAGTAAGAGATGGAAAACCAGAAATTCTTACATGGGAAAACGGAATATAAAATTATTCTAGCCGCTGTATACTAACCCTTTAGTTGAACTCAATGGAATATCTCCGTCATAATTTCCTGGAATAGGATCATAATCAAGAACTTCTGCTGCAACTAATTCACTAGTAAAATAAGCTTTATTTATTGCATCCCTAAGACTATAAAAAACACTAGAAGGGCTTTGATCTCCCGTTGCTGGATTATCAATCATTGATTGCAAAACTTTTGCTTTATTAGCTTCCTCTAATTTCACGAATCCTTTTTCAAACAGTTTAACTGCTGTTGCATCAAACATACCTAAAGCATTCTTATATTCTTGTTGTTCATCAGGCTCTAAAAAAAGCTTTGCATAAGAGTCTAGGTAAGCACTTACTTTCGCATCTTTAGCACCCGGAGTATCAGTCTTAGGTAAAATTGTTTCAGATATTTCATCAAGCAAATTAAATTCATCTACAGACAAAAACATTGGTTTGTAAGAAGAATCTTTATCAATTTTACAAGAGGTTAACCTCGTAGTTACTAAACCCATACTTACTGCACCTAAAAAGATACTTGTGTTCCTTAATACTTCTCTTCTTTTCATTATAAGTTTCCTTTTTTGATTTGTTCAACTGCATAATTAGCCGCTCTTGCTGAAAAAGCCATATAACCCAATGATGGGTTTTGACAACCCGCTGAGGTCATAAATGCTCCATCAGTGATAAATACATTTTTAACGGCATGAATCTGATTCCATTTATTTAGTACAGATGTTTTAGGATCACGCCCCATTCTTGCAGTACCCATTTCATGAATCCCAAGTCCTGGATTATTTACATCTTCAAATTCAGTCACATTTTTAAATCCACTTGCTTCCAACATTTCAGCAGCTGCAACTGGCATATCTTTTCTCATTGCCATTTCATTTGCTTTCCACTCAACATCCATTATTAATGTTGGTTGATCGTACATATCTCTCAATTCTTCATTAATAGTCATCCTATTGTCTTCATATGGCAAACATTCACCGAATGCTAACATACCAAGCCTCCATCCACCTGGCTTACTAACTTCATTTTTATAGCTCGCTCCAAACTGTGCCTCAGCTACTTGATGGCCCCATCCATGTCGGGATCCACCACCTTGATAACCATATCCACGCACAAAATCTTTCATTGTAGACTGCTTATCTATATTTCGGAATCTAGGAATATAGAATCCATTGGGTCTTTTTCCTTTATAATATCGATCTTCAAAACCATCATAATCTCCAGTTGCTCCTAATTTAAAATGATGATCCATGACATTTCTTCCTACTTGATCTGAATCGTTACCTAAACCATTTGGAAACCTTTCACTTTTCGATTGTAACAAAATCTGAGCACTTGCAAGAGCAGAAGCATTAAGGAAAATTACTTTGGCAAAAAATTCGTGTGTCTTTTTTGTTTCAGTGTCAAGTACTCTCACACCTGTAGCGCGTTGAGTTTTATCATCGTAAATCACTTCTGTGACTATAGAATTAGGACGTAAAGTCATATTTCCAGTTGCTACAGCAGCAGGCAATGTGCTCGCTTGTGTAGAAAAGTATCCTCCATAAGGACAACCTCGCATACAACGATTTCGGAATTGACATTTTCCTCTTCCATTATGTTCTTTAGTAAGATGAGCCGTTCTACCTATAGTCAACATCCGTCCATTAAATTTTTTAGCAATTTCAGCCTTAAGATGCTTTTCTAAAATATTTAAATCCATTGGAGGTAGATAAATTCCGTCTGGCAGTTGCCTTAAACCTTCATTTTGGCCACTTACTCCAATAAATTTCTCAACATGATCATACCATGGTTTTAAATCTGCATAACGGACAGGCCAATCTACAGCAATACCTTCTTTGGCATTCGCTTCAAAATCCATTTCACTCAAACGATAAGATTGTCTTCCCCACATCAAGGATCTTCCACCTACATGATATCCTCTTATCCAATCAAACGGCTTTTTCTCAGTATACGGATGATCAGTATCTTTTTGCCAAAATTTTACACGTGATGGCTTAATTGTGTATCCTGTCCTTCTTTGCACATAATAATCAGCTAATTCTTCTTCTGTAAAAGAATCTCTATTTGGAAACTCCCACTCATCCATATTAGCAGTTGTATAATCTGTTACGTGGTTTACCATTCGTCCTCTGTCAAGCATAAGAACTTTCATTCCTTTTTCTGTCAATTCTTTTGTCGACCAACCTCCACTTATGCCCGAACCTACTACTATTGCATCATAGGTTATATCATCTTTTCCATCAATATTAAAGTACATAATTTCATCTTATTTATAAATTGGCTTACGCCCAAAACTGTATTTGCCAAATTATACAATATTTAGAGATTTACAATGAATTATGAAAGATATGACGAATTATTTTACACTAAATTCAGATAACTGCATTTTTTATATTTTACAACCTTTGGGTTTAACCCAAAAAAAATAAAAACGTATAGTTTTTGAAATTGTAATTCATTTGTGCTAAACTAAAAAAAGGTGTGGTATAGTTTAATATCTCAATTTGAAATGAAGTCATACTTTTCAAAAGAAAACAGTGTACAATAATTAAGCACATAAAAAGGGAGAGGTAAGAAAAGGACAAAAAAAAAGTTAGCTGACCTCTCAACTAACTTTGCAAATTATAATCCCATGAACATATTCAGTAATAAAGTATTCAGGTGTAAACTATATTTTATATACTCTAAAAAAAGCTTTTAGAAAAAATCCTAATGTAATTGGGAGATTACACTGTATGATTTTTATTCATTTTAGGATCCATTGTTTACTGTTTCAAATTGAAAATATCAATAATGGTTTTTTCTAAAAGCTTAATCCCATGAACATATTTATCTGTATGAAGTTTCTTTAAACTCATTCTGATACAAATATAGAAGCTTACTTCGCTTGAAAGAAGGACAAAATTTAACAATTGTAGATATTTTTTTTAAATAAAAAATATCTAATTATTTTAAAAACAGTTACTTATGATAATTTATGTAGAAAATAATGAGATCATATTTATAATAATAAATATGAAAATATGTAGGATGTTTTCCCATTTCATCGAAAAAACAGGCAAACAAAAACTAAATTAAAAATGAAAAGAGATATTGATTTTGTTTTTAAATAATAAAGCAAACAATCACTTCTTATTCTAAAAACAGATTGAAAACAACAAAATGTTTATTTGAATAAATAAACTACTAGATGTTTTTTACTCAAATGGATTCAAAAGAAATTGATTTTCGAGATAAGACGTATCAGTAAGTGTCTTTAAAAAAGCTACTAAACCAACTTTCTGCTCTTCTGTTAAATTCAATTCATGAACAAGCGGATCTTGATTCGCATTAAAATGTCCACCAGAATCATAATGGTCTACTAC
>CAYOIL010000037.1:19477-21061 GCA_964403985.1 uncultured Saprospiraceae bacterium | reverse complement strand
ATTCAAATGCATTATTATATCTTAACACCTGTCCTAATTATGGGAAGGCTACAATCACTTGAATATCAAAAGATTATTCATTTATCTAGTTTGTTCGCAATTGTGAAACAAGATGAGAAATATGGTCTTATTAAAACCAGTAGAGAAAAAGTAATTCCTCCAATTTGTAAAAGGATTTCATATAAAAAAGAAGAAGAAAATGGTACATCTTCTGCAGTGACTTCAGTATATGAAAACCCTAAAGGAGGAATCTACACCATTCAATATAAAGAATACAGATTTAAGTTAAATTCATCTTTTGATTGTATTTTAGATTGTCCAGGTGATGAAATTCTAAAGGAACTAGGACTTGAATAGAGAATTAAGTCCATTACTTATAATGTTGAAATTTGTTTTTTGAATAAATAATATTACGCTCCACGCATTCCTAGTGTGTTAATTCGTTCTAACCATTTGGACCTAAAACTATCTTTCGACAAACGGATAGGGCCTATTGTGGTAATTTTCACTTTCTTTATTCCGATGAAATTCATAGTCAAACGTTTCATTGCTGAATGACTTGGGCTTCTATTAATTAGCTTATAATACCAAGGCGGTTGATCAAGAGTACATATCAATCTAGCTGTTTTTCCAACAAAGAATTTGTCCCACCATACGGAGCCTTCTCTTTTCTTGAATGCGAAACCTGGAAGTAAAACTCTATCTATAAAAACTTTCATTATTGCAGGAACAGAGCCCCACCAAACTGGATAGACCCATACGATGTGATCAGCCCATTTTAATTTTTCTTGTGCTTCTAGTAAATCAGGTTCAAGTTCGGTTCTTTTTCTATACCCTAATTCTAAATTTGGATTGAAATCAAGATCTCTTATGTGAATAACTTTTACATTAAATTTGGAAGATTTTGCCCCATTTATGTATGCTTGTGTTAAAGCGTAATTGAAACTTTCCTTGTCAGGATGCCCATTGATTATTATTACTCTTTTCATTCCTATCATTTAGAATGTAAAGTTCCAACTTATTTCATTTAAAACATTTGATCTAAATCAAATTATTGATGTTAATTCCTTTTAATAATCTGAATTCGAAATTACTTATATGTTAGACTCTTAATTGTGTAATGAAACTACGACAAAATCAATGTTTCAATGGAGTTTTTAGAATTACCATTACTTGCAACTTCGTTAGGCTTAAGGATGCTATGCCTAATCTTTTTAAAATCATAATTTTTTATACTCTCCTCTTAGTAAGACCTTTATGCATATTAGAGTTAAAGTGAAAATAGATTTTATCTCCGACCTCTTACTCTACTTAACGTCTCAAGTGTCATTCCGAGAAAAGATGCTACATGTGTAAGTGGAATTCGAGGTAAACATTCTTGAAATTCTGCTTGCATCTGTTTGTATTTTTCTTCGGCACTATTGAATAAGATAGATGATATTCGCTTTTGCTGTTTTAACATCGTATCCACAACAATGCTTTTGACAAAGGTTTCCAAATCAGGATGGATTTTAGATAGCTTATCAATATTTTCTTTTGAAATTTCAGCTACAGTGGTGTCTTCTATTGCTTGCATATAATGTG
>CAYOIL010000037.1:15500-19467 GCA_964403985.1 uncultured Saprospiraceae bacterium | reverse complement strand
TGCACTTGGTTTGTCACTGAAAAAACTAACTATAGAAGTAGCAAATTCATTTTCAAAAGCAAACCAATCTGAGACATCTTTATCTTCTTTCAGGTAATAAACTCTTATAGCTCCTTGTAAAATAAGATATGACATTTTCGAATATTGCCCTTGTTTTACTATGATTTCATTCTTTTTGAAAGACTTAAATTCTAAGCAATTTACCAGATCATTAATACAGGCTTTCGACAAAGGTGAATAAGAATGTTGAATGGAGTTAAGAACCTCTATTATATCCACCTTAACCTCTTTTAAAGCCTATACTCGCTCTTTTCATCCCTTTGTCAGCTTCCAATTGAACGCTAAGTTCGTTTATGTCTTCCAAGGCTATCGTGTTCGAACTTTTAGTTGTTTTAGACTTCGCAATTCGTAAATTTTGAAACTTGATCAAATCTAGGATGATGTTACGAATTGCTCTTGCATTTCCAAAGAACTTATCTCGTTTATTGTAAATATCAACCGTTAACTCACTTAATTTGCTTTTGGCGGAAGCCGAAATTTTATATGCCTGTTCTTCGATCATTTTACTTGCAATTTCCATCAACTGTTCTGGTTCATAATCGTCGAAACGTAAAACCTTATCAAATCTACTATTCAAGCCTGGATTCGCTTTTAAAAACTTATCCATATTATCCGGATAACCTGCTGCAAATACAAAGAATTCGCCTCGCTGATCTTCCATTCTCTTTAAAATGGTTTGAATAGCCTCATTTCCATAGTCTCCTTGTAATCCATTGAAATTACTTAATGCATAGGCCTCGTCAATGAATAAAACACCTCCCATAGCTTCTTCTATACGTTCGGCAGTTTTCATTGCTGTTTGTCCTACAAATCCAGCAACTAGTCCTTGTCTGTCAGTCTCTACCATATGACCTCGCTCCAATATGCCCAAGGCTTTGTAAATCTTTGTCAATATTCTTGCGACAGTTGTTTTTCCTGTTCCTGGATTTCCTACAAAAACTGTATGCATGAAATAATTATTCAATACATTTTTTCCATTTAGCTTGTGGTAACTAATAATACTGACTAACTCATGAATCTCTTTTTTAATGTTGTCAATACCTATCAATGCATTCAATTCACCCATACTTTCTTCCAATAGCTCTTCGTCTATTGGGATATTTGGTATAAATTTCTTTTTATTAACATCGATCTTCTCTACATCTGGTGCAGTAATTAATGATAAATCTTCTCTATCAAGTTTCGAAGGATCTTTCGTATCCATGATCCTCAAACCTAAATTGATCTTCGCCTTATCTATCAAATCATGCACAAACCGTGCATTTCCAAAACTCTTATCTCTTTCTCTATATGCATTAATTATTATTCGATCGATCAATGTTTTTGCAGGTGCTGTTACTTCTACTTCTTTGTTCTCTGCTGCAAAATCAGCAATTTGAGAAAGCTCTTGGGGTAAGTAATCTTTGAAGTCGAAAAAATGCTTAAATCTTGACTTAAGACCTGGATTAGAATCCACAAAATGGTTGATTTCTTTGGGGTAACCCGCAACAATTACAGCCATATCACCTGGTCCATTAGACATTTCTTTTACCAAGATTTCGACCACTTCGCGCCCGAAATCCTTTGAATCGTCATTGGATCTCGCTAATGCATAAGCTTCATCTATAAACAAAACCCCACCTCGTGCTTTTTCTATCTGTTCTTTCACCTTAGGAGCAGTTTGCCCAATATATTCTCCCACTAAATCAGCCCGATCCACTTCATGTACATGTCCTTTGGACAAAAGTCCCATTTTCTTGTATAATACTCCGAGAAGTCTTGCTACTGTAGTTTTACCAGTACCTGGATTTCCAGAGAATACGGAATGAACATTTATTCCATCTTCATCTTTGAATCCTTTCTCTTTCCTTAAATGTAAAAATTGAATGTATTTTGCATGATCTTCTACTTGAGTTTTGATATCTTCTAGACCTATCAACTTATTCAACCGTTCCATAATCTCCTCAAAACTCTCTTTGTCAAGTTCTTCTGGTGTATGTTCAATCAATGGAAAATTTGGTGTCAATTTTAATACAGGCTCACCTTCCATAGAAGAATCACCAATCTCAAAAGGTACACTAGCCAACAATTTATCCAAAAACATAAGGTCAATTTGATAAGTGCCTGGTTTCCAAGATCCTTTTACATTACTTCCCCAGCCAGCTGTGAGAATTATGCTTTCTTCACTCTTTTTAATCTTTCTAAGTCGAGTAACTTGGCCTTTTAGTTCTCGATTCTGGTTGAAGAATTTTGCGAAAAACTCTGTTTGCCATTCGACAGATGGGAACATATTGTTGAATCGCATTTCCAAATATATATATCTTGTCTCTTCTGAATTGAAAGACTTCATATAGATTCTGTCATCTTCATTTACATCGTCATATTGGCCTTCATACAAACGAAGGGATTTCAGTTGTAATAATTTTTTTGCTGGAGCCAATCGACTGTCAATTATATAGAAATACTTCGAACCTACTACTTTATCATTAATACGCGCTTCCCAGTAATAAGCTCCTTTCTTCCAAAAAACACCATCTTTTTTATTTCCCCATCCTTCACGGAAATATACGATGTTGTCAAATTTTGAAACTTTTCTTTTGAAGTTTAATTTACATAAAACTTTCTCGTTCTTTTTCAGCTGATAACAACGAAGTTCAACTTCTACTTGCCATACTTTATTGTCGTAAAATTTATTGAAAAATGACAGTTCTGCATAAACATATCCTGTATCCTTTGCATCGAAAACTTGTCTATATTTTTTCTTGTTTCCTGCTAACCATTCCGTTGAGCTATAGACTTTTAACTCCCTAAATTTAAAGGGTTGAAAATCACTATCTTGTTCATGTTGTTCCATCTCACACTTTTAATTACTGAACCTCTTTATTATTCTCTACACTTTCTACTCAACTTGTATTGAGTAGTATTGTTTGTTAGAACTAAAACTAATATATATAAATTATTTCGAGCGCTCCAAATCTAAACAGAATTATGTATTCTTTAAATCAAAAAAATGGATTTTATATTCAAAAAGAATACATTATTTACAGAGAATGTCATAGTCTATTGAAACTAATAAATAAAGGGCTTGTTAATAGCGATGATATAGATTACTTTTGAGGAAAATTAAACGAATATATGGCAAAAGTTATTTTTAACTTTGAAAATAAAGAGCTTACCCAGAAAGTGGTAGAAAATGCAGAAGAAGGTTATAGCATCTTAGAGATTGCTGAAGACAATGGTGTGCATTTAAATCATAACTGTGGTGCAGTGTGTGCATGCAGTACATGCCACATATATGTAGAATCAGGCGAAGAGTTTTTGGAAGAGATTTCAGACAAGGAGGAAGATTTTATAGATCGCGCAATTAACCCGAGGTTAGAGTCTCGACTAGGTTGCCAATCTGTTATTTTGAAAGAAGATGCAGTGGTAGAAGTAACGATCCCTGATCAGGATCAAATTATAGGACACGAACATTAAGAAATGAGTTTTAAAGACTTTGACGATATGCCGATAGGCTGGGCGGATCATGAAGATATCGCTATGAAATTATACGATAAATTCGGAGATGATTTCGGAGAGAGTAAAATTTACAGAATTCGATTTACAGATTTGTTGACTTGGATTTTGGAGATTGATACTTTTGAAGGAAAGAAAGAAGATTCGAATGAAGGACACCTTGAACAGATTCAAGCAAAATGGGTGTATGAATGGCGTGATAATCAATAAGATATGAATGTACTAGAAGCTTTGAAAGATATTCAGTATTTCATTTTTGATGTAGATGGGGTTTTTACTGATGGTGGTCTTTTAGTTACAGAACATAATGAGATGCTTCGTCGAATGAATGCCAAAGATGGCTTTGCTGTAAAGTGGGCACAAAATGCAGGTTATGAAGTGGTAATAATTACAGGAGGTACCTCGGAAGGTG
>CAYOIL010000037.1:0-15490 GCA_964403985.1 uncultured Saprospiraceae bacterium | reverse complement strand
GTGTGAAGTGGAGATTTGAAAATCTAGGTTTAAATCATGTGCATATTGCAGTCAAAGATAAGATTTCTTTACTAAAAGATTTACATTCTAATGGTATTTTGGATCCATCCAAATCCATTTATATGGGAGATGATTTACCGGACTATCATGTTATGAAGTCTGTCAAAATAGCCACTTGTCCAAATGATGCTGTTCCAGAAATTAAGTCAATTTCACATATTGTTGCCAATAAAAAGGGTGGGGAAGGCTGTGTAAGAGAAATTATCGAAACAGTTTTGCGTCTTCAAGATAAATGGTTTGAAACAGAGTAAATGAAAGGATTGGCACGAATTCGACCTGTTAATATTATAATTGTTCTTGCCACTCAATTACTCGTTTACCTTGCATTTGTTCTACCTATTTCTTTAGGAGATGCTCAAGGTGTCGAATACCCAGCTTTTAAGTATTACTTTATTATTTCTATTATCACCTGTATTGTTACAATAGGTGGCTATGTTATTAATGATATATATGATGTAGAAATCGATAAAGTTAATAAACCACATCGTGCAATCAAGAACCTAGTATTATGGGCTTGGATCTACAAAATATTGTTTGTCGTTGGTTTAGCTTTGGTTAGTTATGTTTCTTATCATCTTTCCAATATTTATTATACTCCTGTATACATTGTTTCTTGGCTAGTTCTAAATCAGTATAGTAAGCGTTGGAAATGTACTGTTTTAATAGGCAATATTGTGGTTGCTTTGATGTCTTCATTAGCTGTTTTAATTGTTTTAGCACCTGCTTTTTCTATTTATTTATCCTATGAAGAAGAGACGTTTAATAGATTTTTTATACCCGTAATCTACTATACTTTAATGGCGTTTATGATTTCTCTTTTAAGAGAAATTGTGAAAGATATGGAGGATTTAGATGGAGATAAGCTGGCAGGATGTAAAACATTAGTTGTTCAAGCGGGAATTGTAAAAGCTAAAGTTTTTACACAATTTTTTCATATTGCTACAATTGTATGTTCAATGATATTCGCCTATATCTTTTTTGCAATGGGGAGGTTTGTTTGGGTAGGATTTATTCTTGTGCTACTGTTAATCTTAGCCTATCAGATGTTTAAATTAAAAGAGGGTCGAGGCCCAAATGAATTTCGAAAAATACAAAAGTTGTACAAGCTCATTATGGGACTGGGGATATTAGTGTTTTTAATTGAGCCGTATTTTAGTGTAGGAATATGATTTTCGATATGAATTTTTCAAGTAGTTATTGGCTTAATGATATTGATAGTATTGGCTTTCATTGATTGAATTAAAAAAATGCTAACATATTTCTCCAACATTGGTTACTATTGAAGGGATGTCCTTTTTTCTAAAACTTCATTCCAGTTAATTGTTCCAATAATTTTAAATCTTCCTTATAATTTTCCATTAAGCGATTTTTTATTTCGGAGTTAATTGGTTTTATAGGTTTATGATTAAAGGCCAAAATTATTTTTTTCAAAGGTGTTTTTTCTATCCACTTATTAGTGATATACCGACTAAAAGCAAGTCTTTCTAAAAAATGACTTCGAATATCAAAACCTACGTTACTTGAAATTGGGTTTATCGATTTAAAGTCTGATACATTCAGGAATTTAGTGATTTTCAGAAGTAGAGATTTCCTATTACTCTTAAGTTCATCATAAGTTAAAAAGAGAAATTGATTTTTATCAAATATATCTAGGTAGCGCTTGATCTGTTCACCATATTTTCCAGAATTGAAATACATGAAATTATAGAAATATTGAGGATTATTTTTCCTGAAATGATCATTCATTCGTGTTCGTTCTATTGCCAATGCTTTTTCGAATGAAGAAGTTCTCTCGTAATGGTGCCTTTTCATATGCATATATAGAGAATAAGCTCTATCGGCAGGGTTCCTAAGAATAAGGATGAATTTTGCATTGGGGAAATGAAATTTCAATTTAGAAGCTGAAGTAGGATTAGAGAGGTAAGCATGTGAAGATTCTCCTATATACTTTTCATTATTTACCTCTTTAAATAATTGGTAGTATTCGGGCTCATTGTTTATCACTTGGAAGTCATCACAAAAGAAAGTTGGTTCTTTAATTGCAGACATGAAGATCTCATTATGTGAAGATAAAATATCATGTAGACTTGTTGTGCCAGACTTTGCAGCTCCTAAAATGAAAAGATTTGGCTTAATATAAGACTGCGCCACTACTTACGAATACTTGTTGTTGCTGTTAAAGGTGTTTGGTAAGTAGAACTAATTAATTGAAACATTTCATTGGATTGGGTTTCGTTTAATTGCCCCTTTTTACGGATTGTATTTTCAAAATGCTCTTTGTCTAATAAACTAGTATCAAAAGAATAAATTATTTCTACATCCAGTAATTCTTCTTCACAATAATAAGCGCTATAGTCAGAACATTTTATTGTAAACGTGATGCTAGAATTTGCCTCAATTGTGAGAAAGTCGAACTTGGTTTTAGTGAGTTTGGTGCCAGAATTTGCAGGTTCTGAGATAACACATTCCTCTTCTTGATTTGTAAAGTTTACTATAAAGAAATCAGGTGGAACAGAAGACATAAAATATTTTCCGGGTTTTACTGGACGAGGTTTAAGAATGGAAATGGCTTCAGAAGTATTATTTTTAATTTCCATATTCAAAAGTAAATTTCCGTTGTCAAATGAATGATTTATAACTTCCATTGTTACATCATTCATTACATTTATACTGGAGAGTTCAAAAGAAAATGGACTAAGAATAGCAAGAGATAATAGGATGTTCAGAAGAATGTTCATAGATATAAATTTATCAGATTCATTACAAGTATAAGGATTTAGTCGTTAACATTACTGCAGTTTTTAATTCTTAACAGCAGAGTTTTTTTAATGTCCATTCGATACTCCCGTACATTTTAACTTGAGTTCGAGATTACCTTGCTTACATATTTTGTTGATTTACAGGTGATTGAAAATATAATCCTTTATTTTAATATTCGAATAGGGTTTTATTTACTTGATAAGTAGAAAGAATCAATGAAAATACCCATTATCTTGGTTCAGAAAGCTTAATCTAGCTTGCTATGTGTTCGCTTTCTAATTTAGATACTGGAGTTTTCTAAGATTTGTATTTGTACAATCAAACTTAAATTCAGATTATTAACATTAAGCTTAAAAATGGAATATTTACAAATGCTTATTTTAAAACTTGATGGATAAAAAATATAAGTTCCTAACTACTATAATTGGATTTATCTATTTCATTCTTCAAAGCCACAAATACACCGTTTGCCCACCCGAATCCATCTTGTACTGGATATTCACCACCTCCACTGAGTAGACTTAGGTCTTCGACATTGTATTTTTCCATCATCTTACCCGTATTCTTAAACACATTTTCACATAAATCACACCATCGGGAAGCAATCTCATTTGCTAAATCTTCCTCGCCATTTCTCCTCAATCCTTCATAACAGATCCATTGTAACGGAGGCCATCCATTCGGTGCATCCCACTGCTGGCCACTCTCAATTAAAGTTGTGACCAGCCCGCCATCCCGCAAAAACTCTATTTTTAATATGCCTCTTACTTTTTTAACTTGACTTTCATTAGCTATTCCACTATAAAGCGGAAAAATACCTGCCAATGTCTCTCTTCCTTTTGACCGTCCTATTTCCTGTCCTCCTTCCCAATAATCATAATAAAATCCATTTTCTTCCTTCCAAAAGTACTGATCTGTTAATTTCCTTCTCTTTTGGGCTTGACCCAAATAATACTTAGCCTCTTCTTGCATACCCAATACACTAGCCGATTCAGCTAAAAGCTTTTCTACTAGATACAGCAAACAATGCAAATCAACGGGATAAATATTCAAAGCATTTATCGTTTTTATGTCCATAGGGTCACTAAACCACCTGCTACTGAAGTCCCATCCACTTTCACAAGCGGCTCTCATATGTTGGTATTGGTCAGCTTGAACATCCATTTTTGCATCATGTCCATACATTTCTTCTCGAGGTTCATCCTTCTTGTCGAAATATCGATTCAAGCCTAAGTCTTCATTATAATGTCCTTGCTCAGGATCCATCCAAAATTCATATTCCTTTTTCATCATCGGGTAGAAATCTGAATATATATTCTTCCCTTGAATTTCGGCTAATAATTGTACCATCAAACTAAAAAATGGAGGTTGAGAACGGGAAAGGAAATATGTCTTGTTGCCATTTGGAATAAAGCCTATATTATCAATTAAATAAGCAAAGTTTTTAACCATTGAATGAATGATTTCCACTTCTCCATGAAGTTTCAAACCCAACATCGTAAAATAACTATCCCAATAATATATCTCATTGAAACGCCCACCTGGAACTATGTAAGGGTGGGGAAGCGCTACCAAAGTATCACCTGGCATTTTTTTATCCTTTTCTCTTTTTAAATTCTTCCAAAGATGACGTATATGCTCATCAATAGTATGTTCTTTATTTGTAACAAACTCTGACGAATCCTTTTGTCCATTTTGAAAATGTTGATTGAAAAAGTGTTCCAAATTAAAACCGGCGGTTTCTTTTAAGGCATTATATTTTGTAATGATTTCCTTTGGTTCATACAATGGAATTGCATCACTTATAAATTTACCATCTGCCCATATATCACTTAAATGAAGATCTATAAACAATTGACCATATATCTCTAAAGGGCTTTTCATTTTTTGGCAGTTTTTATACTTATTTTTCTTAAAAGAAATAATGAAATTAGCAATACACCTATAGGAATTAATAAATATAGAAAGGCGCTTTCTGCACCTACATCTCTAAATAATTTACCAATAATTCGAGATCCTGCCGTACCTCCTAATGCAGAAAAGATAATAATTAAGCCGCTCATAGGGCTATGTAAACGTGTGGGCAATGAGCTTAATACCGTAGAGTTCAATAATGGGTAAATGGGCGCAATAAATAATCCTACCAATGGAAAAGCAAAGGCAATCCAAGAAATATCTTTAAAGGATTTTATTTCAGCATACTCTAAAGAAAATGCTTGTGGTAATATAAAAATAAGAACCAAAGCCGCCAAAATTATACAAATAACTAATACATAAAACCAATTGAATTTTTTAGCTAAATACCCAGCTATTATCCGCCCTAAACCTAGTGAAATAGCTAGTATACTTGCCATCATTATAGCAAGGTTTTCATCTAAATTAAGAACCTTTTCATTGAATGTAGGAAGCCAAGTCATTATTCCTTGTTCAATCATAACGAATAAAAATGCGCTCACAACAAAAACAATAACTAAAACTTTCACAAATAGCTTAATCATTTCAATGACATCCTCTGAAACAGATTTTCCTGCAGGCTCTGGATTGTCATCAAACTTTGAAAAATATAGTAAAATAAAGGATAGAACACACATTCCAGCTAATAAGTAGTAGACATTTAGCCAAGCATTCGGATCTGTTTCAGAGTTAAAAGCAGGAAATAGAAAATAGGCAAGAGCAATACCAAACATAAACACTCCTTCAATGCTGCTCATTAGCCCATTATGTTCTTGCTCATTATCTGTAATGATACCTATTGTGGAATAAACCGAAACTTTGATTAAAGCAAAAGCCACACCTACAAGACCAAATAATATTTTTGCACTTGAAAAAGAATTGCCGAGTGCCATATTTAAACAAGCTACAGTAACTAATCCTAAAGCAATTAACATTGCCTTTTTATAACCAATTCTTGGTAAGAAAGAGGCTACAATAAAGGAGACAAGAGCGATAGGTAAATCTTTAAAAGCTTCTAAAATACTGGCTTGTACTTCGTCAACTCCATATATTTTTTGTGATTTTAATATGACTATTCCTACACTGTTTAAAAGAATTGCAAAAACAAAATAATTGACATAAAGGGAAAATTTTATTCCTCTTGTTTGAGACGATTGTTCCATTGACTTTTATTTAGTTAATAGTTCTTTTAAAGCTATGATTAAATCTGGGTTTTTAACTTCACTTTCACTGATTAATTGAGTAAAATGTTCCGCAGTAATTTCTTCTGGATGAATTATGTAATTGGTATTATTGCCAATTTTATCTCTTAGACTTGGGATTTGTTCCATATTATATGGTGGGGAACTTATAAATGCAGGTTTCCCATCATCTATTTTCACTTCATACAATATAATCATTAAGTATTTAAAGAAACTTCCACTTGTGTAAGGTGCAGAAGCCATAGTTGTAATAACCATGTTTTTCTCTTCTCCATCTATCATTAAAGGGACATAATGTTCTATAAAAGGAGCGTCTGGATTAGTAATTCTAAACTTTTCAAGTTCATCGGGAAATGCGACTTTTTCCATTTTTTTAAATCCAATGATTTCATATGATGCATCTCTAAGCCTAGGGTTTTCGCGAGAAATTATGTGCCATAATTCATGTAAAAAGAGATGCTCGTCTGGTTTTCCATTAAGAACAATGAATTCTCCTCTTGTATATCCTTGAGCTTCACCTTCTTCTTTACAAGTTGACAATACAAGAGTAATTTTACTTGGTAAATTAAGTTTTAAACCAAGTTTTTTGATTTTTTCTTCAGCAGATTTAATAACTTTAATTGATTCATTAAGATCAGAATCTGACCATTTCAATGCTTGCTCTGCTGCATATTGCAAGTAGTCAATTTCACTTTTGTTTTCAGCGTTTTGAGTTTTTGCAGTAAAATCAAACGGCCCTAGAGATTTTGTGAATTCATCACTATTTCCAAGTAACATTTTAGCATCTTCTATACTGGCAAATTCGATAGTGCTATCAAGGAATGTAGTCGTTTTTTCTATTGATTGTGTTGAAGAAGCACAATTAAATGATATTATTGATAGGAATAAAAGCGTATAGAAATTTAGCATAAAAGACTTTTTGCAGCAAATTATGAAAAATTAAGCATAAATATTTAGCTCCTTAACTTCGTTGTTTAATTAGAATTCATTTTTTTGCAAATAAAAATCACCTTAATGAATAATTATTTAATGTTGCTAGTTTTTACATGTTTTAGTACTGTTTCTTTCTCCCAAAGTAAGAATTTCATTGATCAACCATTTATAGAAACAATCTCCAAAGTTGATACATTAGTTGTGCCTGATAAAATTACTTTATCTATAGATATAAATGAAAAAGACTTAGTTAGAATAGGAACATTAGATGAAGTGGAGACCATGATTGTTAAAAGGTTGTCAAATTTAGGAATTGATGTGGAAAAACAGTTTTTTGTTTCTGATTATGCTACAAATATCAGTAGATTATTACTTTTTTCTAGGGAGGTTGTGAAATCAAAATCTTATGAATTAGTTGTTTATGATGCTAAAACAATAGGAGAGGTTATAACCACTTTAAATGAAATTAAAGTGAATGAAGTTGAAATAATAAAAACTGAATTTTCTAATTCAGATGCATTGTTTTTAAGCTTAAAAAAGAAAGCAATAATAAAGGCAAAGCAGCAATCGGACATAATCTTAAGCAGTGTGAATCAAGAAACAGGTAAAGTATTGTTAATAATAGATAATCAAGAGATTTTATCTTTGAATGCCACGTCAGCTGGACTTATAGTTAGAAAAAAGTACTTAAAAGAAGAGATAGCTATACCTTTAGAATTTCAGCCCATACGATTAGAAACCACATTAACAGTAAAATTTGCTATCAAATAATATGAAATACCTAATAATTCTAAACCTTGCTATTGTAATGGTATTTACTCAATGTAAGAGTCAAGAGATTAAAAGCTCTAATCAAGCCGCATTAATCGATCCCATGGATTTAATCCTAAATGATCCTTTAGAGCAAATCGGACAGTATATTGTTGAGATATTTGAGGATTCTAAAGGTAATTTATGGATAGGGACGATTCAGCATGGTGTGGCAAAATATGATGGAAATAGGCTTAAATATTATACTGATGCAGATGGTCTTGCTGGAAATGCGGTTGTTGATATAGAAGAAGATGAAAATGGCATGCTATGGATTGGGACGCAGAGTGGCTTGTCTACTTTTGATGGAAAAGAATTCGTGAATTATAAACAAAACAGAGGAGCAGATTGGGAACGAATTTCTAACGTATTAATTGATAAAAATGGATTGATTTGGATTGGAACATGGGCTGGGGTTACTACGTTTAAAGACGGTGTTTTTACTGAAGTTGACTTGATATTACCTGATGTTCAGAGGTATTCCTATCAAACGACTATGGATTGGGTTACAGAATTAATGGAAGATGAAGAAGGGAATATTTGGATTGGTCGAGACGGATATGGAGCATGTAAATACGATGGGAATGAATTTAATTGCTTGACAAAAGAGGAGGGACTTCCGTCCAATAATGTTACGGATATAGTCGAGAGTAAAGATGGAGATCTATGGATAGGGACTAGAATAGTTGAAAGGGATAAGCCGGGTGGTGAAGCAAAAGGAGAAAGTGGTTTAATCAGAATATCAAAAGGAAAAATTCATGACTATAGAGATATTCCAGGATTATCGAGATCCGATGTTTATGAAATATATGAAGACGAAAAAGGCATTGTTTATATAGGAACAATAAATAAAGGCTTATATAAGTATGGGCCTAGAGGATTTACTTTGTATTTCTTTGAAGATCAAGAAGAAGGATCAGGGCTACCGGTTCAAAGCCTGCTTAAAGATAGCAAAGGTGATTTATGGATAGGATGTTCAGGAGGGCTATATAAGTTGGAAGGAGAAGTCATTGTACCTTATCCAAAAGGTAAATTTATTTAAATGATAATGGAACTAATTATTTTATAAAATAAAAGATGAATTTTACCCATCTTTTACTTTATAAAATATTTTGCTAATTAAGGCGGATTTTTAAAATTTCAAATAGACTCCAAAAGAATAAGAAGGTGCAGCATAGATTATTTTGCCAGCAACTGCGGAGCTATAAGAAGCTGATATTCCTAAATTCTTTACGATCTCATAATTTACCTCTCCTGTTAAAGCAATAAATTCTGAATTATTTGCGAAAACACTTGTATTTACTTGCCCAGCACTATTCCCATTAAAAGTTGATTGGACAACATCTGATTTTCCAACAATCCACAATTTCTTATTTAATAATCCTATGCCTATTTCTCCACCAAATCTATATTCATCAGAGAAGCCATTTGTTCGATTATTATAACCTGCATAAAAATTAGTGTATAATGGAAGTTTAGCTAATTCAAAAGGTATTCCTGCGTCTATTCTTACATATTGATTGAATTCACCATCTCCAAGTTGTAAATTTCCTTCAAGTCCTCCAGCAGGATTACCTAAAGGTACTCCTGCAATAAAGGTTGCAGCTACAGAAATACTATTAGTTGAAAATAGACCATATTTCAAACCTAGATCTAAATCTCCAATTCCATTTATTGCATCGCCTTGGAAAATAATTTCTCCAGTTGTATTAGATCTTACGTTATTTACAATTGCTCTACTGAAAAATGGGAAATTTACTATTCCAGTTAATCTTTCAGTAAAACCATATTCTCCATACAATGTGGTATTAAAGAGACCTGCGGTAACATTTGGGTCAATAAAACCTTGTGAAGTATAATGCTGGTTTGCCACAATAAACCATTCTGATAATTTGAGGTAACCTTCACCTTTTTTTTGGGGCCACCCTCCACCAGCTGTTAGTGAAATTGCAATGAAGTTAAGTAGAATTATAAGGGAGAATTTATTTATATGTTTCATAATATTTTATTTATTGGTTGTGTAATTGTTTAATATTAATTTGATAACTCACCGTCGCCCACTTTTACATTGAAAGGCTTACAGAAATATAAAATATGGCTGTAATCAAATAAGTCGGAATCATCAATTTCGTAAGAATGAGAACCTGAAAACTTTTCTACTTTTCCTATCACTTTTGCTCCGTTTACACTATTTGGATTATTAGTCAAATAGACATAAAGACCAGGTAGGCCAGTATCAGCTGAATAATTTGAATTGAATGTCAAGAGTAATTTATCTTCTTCTTGTGTTAACGTGAAATCTCCTTCAAGTTCGTAAAATGAAGATGGATTTAAACTACCAGTTCTTTCATCGACGGTTTCAACAATTACAGTTTTTTCACTCACTTCAAGAACAAAGAAATCTTCAATTCTTTTATTTTCAAATTCAGTAAATGCAGTTATAGTGGTTGTTCCTTTTGCTTTACTTGTGAGAAAACCATTTTCATTTATCTCTGCAATATTTAAATCCTCAGATGTCCATTCTACTTGAATGTCTTCTTCTAAACCAATGTTATTTTTAAAGATATACTGTATTTGGATCGATGTATCTTGAACTAAGCTTTGAAGTGGATTTGTAATTCTAAGAACAGGATCCACACGGTCATCAATGAAGTCATCTCCTACACAAGAGAAAATTGCAATAAGAGAAAAAATTAATAGTGATAAATATTTCATATGCTTTATATTGTTTTGTACAACACAAAGCTAGGTTCATATACTCTTCTTCAATTATGAATAGTTCCTAAAGGATTGTCAATTTTTCCTTTTCTTGAAATCGTAATATTATTTTTAGAAATGAATATTATAAGATAAGCCAACTGCACTTAAAATGTCTACATTTTCATAAGGAGATTTGCCTACCATAATACCAAAGCGAAATGGAATGTCTCCATATTGAATCCCTGTTGTAATAGAGGGAGTAAATACAATGTTATTTCTAGAACTATTCCCAACGAAATCATTTGCAAATCTTAGTGATGGATTAGCTAAGATTCTAAATTTACCCACATGTTGGGTGAAATAAACGTTGGGGAAAACTTCCCAAGCTTCTTCACTTAACATAAGAACTTTAGCGTCTAGGCCTATTGAAATGTCGGTTTTTTCAGTGTCATAAATTTGATATTTATTATAAATACCTATACCTGTATTGGAATTTAAATAAACACCGAGATCATATTGCTCGGTAATTCCTCTTGTATATAATATTTCAAATGATCCCCAAGCACCTAATTCCTGTTGGTCGTCAAGAAACGCGTCTAATTCTACCTCCACTTGGACAGAATTATTTCCTTTTCCAAGCGATTGAGCTTCGTTCAGATTTATGTAATTGAAACAAGATTGCATAGAAAATACTACCACAAGAAGCAGGAATATGTTTAATCTTTGATTCATAGTATTGTTTTTATGTTATTATCATGATATAAAGCATCAAAGTTACTTTTTTATTTTGGGTTTAAACCCAAAAAAATTACCAACCTCCAACACCTCCGCCTCCGCCGCCACCGCCGGAGAATCCACCACCACCTATTCCGCTACCACCAGAAAAACCTCCTCCAGAGCTACTTTTAGGTGGTGGTGGAACAGAACTTGTACTCATTGTTCTTGAAAAGCCAGTCCCAAAATATGGATTCATGTATATTTCATAGTAAGGATGGTTTGCGAATTGAGATTCCTTAAGAAGGCTAGAAAAAGAACTTTGCCAATTGTCAGCAACGCCCAAGGCATACGCATAAGGGAGTAATGATTCAAAATGTTCTATATCTCTTATATCCATGTCATAACCTTCTACATAATCTTTTTTAGTCCAACTTAAATACTCTTTTAAGCCTTTAATTTTAGCTTTTAAAGTGACTTTTTCTACTGTTGGTTTTTTAATTAACCAAAGATAAAAACCGAGAAGTACGATTGAAAAAATAGGATACAGAACTAGAATTGGTAATTTCGCTATTTCAGTATAAGGCTCGTAGTAATAAGAAAATGCTAATAAGGCTGTAGTACCGATAATCCATAGAATAGGAAGAATAATGAAACTTCTATTATTCCCTTCGTTTATGAAACCTCTATGTCTTTTTTCAAGTGCTGCTTTGTGATGTGATAAACACGATTTTAAAGATGAATTGTAAGTTCCATCGATTTTCTGAGTATTACTTATTCTAAATAAAGCGGCATGTAAATCTCTCTGTTCAGCATTCGTAATATATGAATTTGATGTGTTTTTTAATATATATTGGTGTTGATTTTGGAATATACCTAAATTAGAAAGTTTTTCAATATGAATATGTCCATTGTTAATTAAATCAATAATGCTACTAACCGCTAATTTAGGTGTCACATATTCATTTAGAATGTATCCACATTCAGCAGGAGATAGCCCATCAGGTGGTTCATAAATAGGTCCTACATCACCAATAATAGGATCTCTTCCAAATCTACTCCAAGTAATAAAAAAGTAAATTAAAAGAGAAGCTAATGACATAATAAGGAGAGTCAAAGTAGTACGTTTTTGGAAAAAAGAAGGAGCATTAAAGGTTCCTTTAGGTACACTAATACTTGCAGTTATCCCCTCATAAGCTTGAAGTTTTTCGATAGTTTGTAAAGTAACTGCATTGCCTTCAACCGAAACTCCAGCTTGTTCTTTTTGTTCTCCGAATTGTCCAGTATAAATGTAAATTTCATCAAGCTCAGTTCCTTTAGGAAAAGAGATGCTTACATTTGCATTATCGATACTAAATCGATTATTGGTACCTATTACATTCCAATACAATTCTTCATAATCATCAAAAAATGCAATTTGATTTTTAACTCGATATTTAATAGTGTATTGATGTAAACCGGAAGGTATAAAAACATCACTACTGCCAATGTAAATGATTATTTCGCCATTGCTTTCTTCTTGGTGGAAGTTAACTGGAGCACCATCTTTCGTAATGCTTTTTATATCGTAAAAAACGGTTTGAACGCCATGATCTCCAAGAGTTCTTTTAGTAGGCATATCTCGAGAAATTCCTCTTCGAATATAAATCCCTTCTGAATTAACTTTAATAAATTCAGTGATATTTAGACTTCTATCCTTATTGACAATTATATCAACATTGTAATCAACAATACGTTCTTTTTGCGCGTAAGAGCTTAGTGATAAGCAAATGAAAATAAAAAAAAATATGTTTTTGAATAATTGTTGGAACCTCATTTTTACCATCTTAATTTTGAATTAATAACATAAGTTATTACAAAATGAAAGATATAAATATTTGCTCATAATAAGCAGTATGTTTCTAGTAAACGTTAAAGAGGAATATTTAGCTTTGTGGAAAATAAAACTAAATGAATCAACCTTATTCGATATTACTTGGTTCTCAATCACCTAGACGTTCATTTTTAATGGAAGAAGCTGGATTTGATTTTCGAGTAGAAACAATTGATGTTGATGAATCTTTTCCCGAAACATTAAAGGCAGAAGATGTAGCTCAATATATTTCACAGCAAAAAGCTAGAGCCTATAAGTCTTTACTAAAGGACGGAGAAATGGGAGTTGTTGCTGATACAATTGTGCATTTAGATGGGGATATTTTGGGTAAACCCAAAAGTAAAGAAGATGCAGTAGATATGCTGATTAAAATGAGTGCTAAGAAACATGATGTTTTTACAGGAGTTACATTATTTAATTCTATTCAGTCAAAATCATTTACTGGTCATTCCGAAGTTTATTTTCTAAGTTTATCTGACCAAGAAATTGAATATTATATTGAAAAATGTGAACCTTATGATAAAGCGGGATCTTATGGTATTCAGGAATGGATAGGTTATACTAAAATCGAAAAGATAATAGGTTCATATAGTAATATAATGGGATTGCCAATGGAACTTGTTTATGAAGAAATACTGAAATTTTAAGAAATGAGAGTCTATAAATTTGGTGGAGCATCGGTCGCAACAGTTAACAATATTATAAATGTCTGCAATATCATTAAGAATGAAAAAGACAAACTTATAGTTGTGGTTTCAGCTTTAGGAAAAACCACTAATGGAATTGAGAAAGTCATTTATGAAAAGGATTTTGATGTGGCAGTTCAAATGTGGGATACAATATGTGAAAAACACAAAACTATTGCTGTTGAACTAGAAGCAGAAGAACATTCTATTGCATATTTGAATGAATATCAAAGTGAGGGTAGAGAGCTTATCTATGAGCATTCTAGAAATAATTCTGATGAATTTTATGATCAATTAATATCGAAAGGAGAGTTAATGTCGACTACGATAGTTGTGGCTAAACTTTTACAAATGGGACTTTCGTCGAAATGGATGGATGCTCGCAAGCTATTTCGGTCAGATGAGCGTTTTCGTTCCGCCAATATTCAATGGCGTGAAACAGAAAGTTCAGTTCAGTCTGCTATTCAAAAAGATATTAAAACCCATGATGTTTTGGTAACTCAAGGTTTTATAGCAGCGACAAGAGACGGCAGAACTACAACTTTAGGTAGAGAGGGGTCAGATTATTCAGCAGCCATAATTAGCTATTGTATCGATGCTGAAAGTATGACAGTATGGAAAGATGTAGAAGGGGTTCTTACTGGTGATCCTAGAAAATTCCCTAATGCAACATTAATTCCTCAGCTTTCTTATAAAGAAGCTATTGAAATGACATATTATGGTGCACAAGTAATACATCCCAAGACCATTCAACCAATTCAAAGAAAGGAGATTCCATTGCAAGTTCGTTCATTTATTGAAAAGGAAAGAAAAGGCACAACTATAAATGCAGGAGAAGGTAGCTTATATCCACCAATGATTGTTGTTTCTGACAATCAATATTTATTAGAATTTTCTTCTAAGGATTTTTAATTTATTGATGAAAGTAATTTGTCTATGCTATTTAGAAAATTCAATCAATACATAATACGTGTAAATATGATGCGAAATTCTGCGATTAGTTTTATCGTGTGTGTAACTGCTGAGAAAGAAAGACTCGAGTTTTTGAAAGAAGAAATGGCATATGACTTTGATATTAAAGAAAAGCAAAATTTGCAATTAATTACGGTTCGACATTATAACCAGTCTACTATTGAGTTTTTAAAGCAAGGGAAGGAAGTATTGTTTGAAGAAAAGCATGGTGTAACTTATCAAATGGTAGTCAAGGAAGAATCAGTATAATAGATTGAATAAGATTAATATATTTTGCTTTTTAAAATATTACATAAAACTAAAATGAAATAAATGCTTGCCCAAATTTTAAAGGATTCCTTTGATGAATATTATAAAGCTCCTATTGAAGCATGGGAGAAATTTGTCTCTTTATGTGAAGTCGTAACATTTAAAAAAAAATGAAATTATTAAAAAAGCGAATTCCATTACGAATCATGGTTATTTTTTATTAGAAGGGTCAGTAGGTTTATTTGTATGGAAAGAAAATAATTTTATATGTACAGATCTTCATTTAGAATTTAGCTTTTTAGCTGATGATTTGTCTTTATTTACCGGGGCTTCTACGGCTATTGAAATAGTAGCATTGGAAAATGTAAAGGCACTTCAAATGAATAGATAAAATATTGAAACACTTAAAAATACTCCCATTGGTACGCAGCTATTTCTTGCAGGCGAGCAAAAGACAAACTCTGATAACCAAAGTCAGAAAATAGAGAGCATGACATTAACTGCCGAAGAAAGGTATGTTAAGTTGGTCGAAACGAATCCAACTATTATCCAAAGAGTTTCTCAGAAACATATTGCAT
>CAYOIL010000036.1:20622-21068 GCA_964403985.1 uncultured Saprospiraceae bacterium | reverse complement strand
CATTAGAAGAACCCTTGGCTCGCTTGAAAGCCCAATTAACAGAATGGGGCTTTGTAGGTGAAGAAAGTGTTACATTTTCTGATTTTAGTTCTACGTTTAGTGAGTATTTCAAGCCTACGATGATGACTAATATCTTTAGTTCAATATTTGGGATCGCCACGAATTTCTTAATAGGTTTGTTTTCTATAGTCTTTATCACTTTCTTTTTCCTTAGAGAAGCGAATTTATTTAACAATCTTATTCTCGCATTAGTCCCTAATCAATATGAACAGATTACTCTTCAAGTAATTGATGACATTACTACAATGTTGAGAAAATATTTTGGAGGCATCTTGCTTCAGATAACTATTATAACTACGGTAGTCTCAGTTGCATTAAGTTTACTAGGAATTAAAAACGCTTTATTAATTGGATTCTTTGCCGCTTTGATTAATGTTATTCCATAT
>CAYOIL010000036.1:0-20612 GCA_964403985.1 uncultured Saprospiraceae bacterium | reverse complement strand
TCGGCGCATTCTTTGCTGCATTTATTGTTGTTTCTTCAAATATTAATTCCGATTTCTACGAGGTTTTAATGCCGCTTTTGATTAAAGTTGTTTGTGTTTTTGCAGGAATGCAGATGTTAGATAATTTTATTTTGCAGCCAATCATTTATTCCAAAAGTGTACAAGCGCATCCACTTGAAATTTTTATTTTAATACTAGTTGCAGCTAAAATTGGTGGGATACTTGGGATGATATTAGCAATTCCACTTTACACAGTGTTTCGTGTCATCGCTGCTCAGTTTTTGAGCCATTGGAAAATTGTACAGAAAATAACTCGAAAAGAGCCAGATAAACAGATTGCTAATGGGTAAAATGAGTTTAAACTTACCTTTCTTTTTATGTATTCATTTGTTGCTTTTTTCTTTTGGGCTTAAAGCCCAAAAATCGGAAGTAAGCGGTCTCCTGATAGAAGAAAATGGAAGGCCAATCATTGGGGCTGTCGTGCATGCATTAGATTCTTTTAAAACGGTAGCGATATCAGATTTTGATGGGAAATTCATGGTAAAAACCAGTTCAAAAGCGATTGAAATAACTTCTTTGGGGTATAAAAAAACAGTCTTTACAGCTCCATTTCCAGATACTTTCTATTTAGAAGAAGGAATCACATATTTGATTAATGATTATACACTTGACCCAAATGAGCCGATATATCTATCTAGGCAATCGATAGCAATAAAAAAGAGGCCTCATTATATTGAAACTCAAGTAGGTGAAATATATGTGCATCCTTTATTATCAAATCGCAAGATTTTTAATTCATCTTTTGAAATACCCTTTTTTCCAAAAAGAGTAGATGAAACAAAGAAAGGTTTTATTCAAGATACGATAATTGAAGGAACTATAACCGACGAAAATGGAGCTCCTCTCATAGCTGCAAATATCTTTATACCAGAAGAAGAAACAGGGACGATTACTGATTTTAACGGGGAATTCAGTATAAAAAGCGCATCCGATTCTTACATTGTATCTTATATCGGCTTTAAAACGGATACTATATATAAGCCATTTCCAGAAGTTGTTGCTTTAGTTCCTTCGGGAAACATTATCGAATGTCCAGTAATCGTAGCAGAAAGATTTTTTATTCCACATTCTTTTACTGAAATAAAAAGAGAAAATATTGCAATAACATCAGCAACAAGTGTTCAAGAATTATATAATAAGACTCCCGGTATTTATATGCATGCTGGAGCAATAAACACCAATCGAATGACTATTCGAGGAATTGGTAGTCGATCCCCTTTTGCTACTCAAAAAATACGAGCTTTTATTAATGATATACCATTGACTAATGGAATTGGTGAAAGTAATTTGGAAGATATAAATCTAGGGATTATTGATAATATTTCTGTTATTAAAGGGCCTGCTTCCCCTGAATATGGCTCTTCTCTTGGTGGTACAATCCTATATAATACTAATCGAAATATCCGTCAGCGAAATGAAATTGCCGGCTTATTTGAGTATGGTTCTTTTAATACATTTCGTGGAAATATAAATGCTAACTTTTCAAAAGGAAAGACTGTCTTTAGTTTGAATCAAGATTATGTATCATCGGATGGGTATCGAGATAACAATCAAGTAGAGAGATATAATGTATCCGCTTTTTCTTCGACTGAGTGGAAGAATGATGTGTTAACATTATTTATAAATCACACTAATTTAGCAGGAGAAATTCCGTCTTCACTAACATTGGAAGACTATACGCAATCTCCATCTTCTGCTGCATCGAACTGGGAAGCTGTAAATGGAAGAGAGAAGTATAATAGGCAACTAATTGGTTTAAATCATAAGAGAGAATTTAAAGAGAAATGGTTAACAAATACAAGTGTTTTTTACAATCGACTGTCAAGCGATGAACGACGTCCATTTAATACCGCATTAGTAAATTCAGGTTCTGCAGGTGCAAGAACAATTTTAAGATATGGTCTTAATAACTCTGCTTTTCATATGGAAGGTGGCTTAGAATATTTTTATGATGATGAATCAGTTGATTTATATGAAACTGCAGAAAATGGACAAGGAGAATTACTTAGTAAAAATAATGAAGTAAGAATAATAAGTAACGGCTTTATCCTTGCCCGACTTCCATTTAAAAAAGTAATAATAGAAGGAGGATTCTCAGTAAATACAGTATTCTACAATCTCCGTAGCGAGCTAAGTCCAGGATCTCTTTTAGAATTGCGAAAGTTCTATGCACCTATTACTTTGCCACATTTATCAATCAATTATATTCCTGGTTTCAAAACACAAGTTTATTTTAATCTTTCTCAGGGCTATTCTTCTCCTAGTTTGCAATCTTCCCAAGATCCTTTAGAATTTTATGAAAATGGATTGTTGAGAGAACGAGGTATTAACCTGGAGCTAGGATCAAGAGGTGAAATAGGAAATGGATTTGAATACGAAGTATCTCTCTATTCTTTCTGGGTACAAAACTTGGTGATTTTAGAGAATATTGGTCCAGATCAATTTCGAAGTGTTAATTCGGGCAGAACATTTCATCCTGGAGTAGAATTAAGCATCGGTCAAAGAATAGGAAAATATAATGCAACTAATCAATTCTATATAGGAGGTTCATATCAATATAGTCCTCATCGTTTCCTTTCCTTTTCCAGCAATACCTCTCCAGTAGATGGTAACTTTCTTCCGGGAAATCCTCAACAAAAATTATTTGCTGAGTTAAAATACAAAGGAAAATATTTTTCAATATTATTACATCAATATTTTGTTGGAAAGACTTTTGCTAATGATGAAAATACAATAGAAGTAGATGCTTATCAATTAACAAATGTAAGAATTCAGAGCAAGGAGTTAAATTTACTGAATAGGTCAAGAAGGAATAATTTGAAAGCTTCATTTTTTATTCAATTCAATAATGTTTTTGATACAAAATATGCTTCGATGGTAGCAGTTAATCCTAGTAGTTTCGGAGGAAATGCTCCAAGGTATTTATATCCAGGTTTACCTCGAAACTTTAATTTTGGGGGTACCCTAAAATTTTAAAAATTTCTTTCTTACTTCATTCATCGATTCAACTTGTTGAATTTCAGTAAATTAAATGCATGTATAAAGGCTTGAAATTTTGTTAAATAAAATTTAAAAAATATTTTTTTCTTAAAATTGTTCTTTGATTTAGAAAAAATCAACTTACTATTGTTGTATGATAATTGTAAAATGTAACATGATGTGTTGTTCTATGTGTATGAAATATTACGCCAAAGGCACTGTCTGTTAGATTTTAAAAAAATAACTAATTAACTAAGCCTTTGCGATTTGCAATGGCTTTTTTTTTTGCCCTAAAATGAAAAAAATGAAATCTAATAATATGATGTGCTCTTGTTGCTGCTTTACAATGAAAATGATGTGTAAGTGCACTAGACTATTGTATTATTCAAATTGATTCTAAGAATATAAAATTATAAACGAGTCCCTTTGATAATACATATCAAAGGGACTTTTTTTTATCACAAATCCGCTTAAAGCGGTAAAACATTAAAAATTATGAGCGCTTTAAAACAAAGAACTAATGCATTACATGTTGGACATGACACTAGCTTAACTGAAGGAACAAGAGCAGTTCCTATTTATCAAACCTCTTCTTATGTATTTAACGATACAGATCATGCGGCCAATTTATTTGGCTTAAAGGAGTTTGGCTATATATATACGAGGTTAAATAATCCTACTAATGATATTTTGGAAAAGAGGTTAGCTTCTATTGAAGGTGGAGTAGGGGCAGCAGTATTTGCATCAGGAACTTCTGCAATTTCAACAACACTTTTGACTTTATTGAAAACAGGGGATCATATTGTTTCATCTAGCAGTCTATATGGAGGTACATTTAATTTATTAAATACGACATTACCTAGATTAGGAATTAATACAACGTTTGTAGGAGCAGATATTGTAGCCAACTTCCAAGAAGCAATTCAAGAAAATACCAGAGCAATTTATGTAGAATCTTTGGGGAATCCCAAATTAGATGTTCTAGATATTCAGGCAATTGCTGAAGTAGCACAGACGAATGGAATTCCGCTTATTGTCGATAATACTGTTGCATCTCCAGCGCTCTTAAATCCAATTAAATATGGTGCAAATATTGTTATTCATTCTTTGACAAAGTATATAGGTGGACAAGGAAGTTCACTTGGTGGGGCAGTAATAGATGCTGGTACTTTTGACTGGACGAATGGAAAATTTCCTGAATTCACTGAGCCATCAAAAGGATATCACGGGCTAAAATATTCAGAAGCACTGGGAGAAATTGCATTCATTATAAAGTTAAGAATTGAAGGTTTAAGAGATTTTGGAGCGGCCTTAAGTCCTTACAATACATTCCAAATTATACAAGGTTTGGAAACACTTGATGTTCGAATCAAACAACATTCCATAAATGCACTTGAAATAGCCAAATGGTTAGAAGGACAAGAACAAGTTGCTTGGGTTAATTATCCAGGACTTGATAGTAGTGAATATTTTGGGTTGGCCCAAAAGTATTTACCGAATGGACAAAGTGGAATCGTAACATTCGGATTAAAAGGAGGATTCGAGAAAGCTAAACAAGTGACTGATGCTACTAAGATATTCTCCCTTCTCGCTAATATAGGGGATACAAAATCATTGATCATTCACCCGTCAAGCACGACTCATCAACAATTAACAGAACAAGAACAGCTTTCAGCAGGAGTCTCTCCTGATCTTATCCGATTGTCAATAGGATTAGAAGATGTGGAAGATTTAAAAAACGATTTGTTACAAGCTTTTAATGTATAGTTTATGAAAGATTTAAAGGTTCATAGAATAAATAAATATGTTACTCTGAGTGATGTCCAATATGAAAAATTGGATGTCACTTATGAGGTTTTTGGTCAGGAGTTACATACGGCGCCAATTATTATCGTGTTTCATGCATTGACTGGAAATTCAGATGTTGCCAGCGAGGAAAAAGGCTGGTGGAAAGAATTAATAGGGTTCGAAAAGGCAATTGATTTAAATCGATTTACAGTGATTTCATTTAATATTTTAGGGAATGGATATGATGGAAATATAATTGAAAACTATTCAGATTTCATAGCTAAAGACATTGCGATTTTAAGTTTTCATACAGTAAGAGCACTAGGAATCAAAAGTGTTTATGCAGTAATAGGAGGTTCTCTTGGAGGGGGAATAGCCTGGGAATTAGTTTCTGAATTTCCTAAATTTTCTACTTATCTTTTTGCAATTGCAACGGATTGGAAGTCAACAGACTGGGTTTTGGGATTTTGTGGAACTCAAGAAAATATACTTAAGAATTCAGAACATCCGTTAGCAGATGCAAGGCGTATGGCGATGCTATTTTATCGATCGCCTGATTCACTTCAAAATAAATTTAAAAGAAAGAAACAAGATGATACACAATATGCTGTGAACTCTTGGCTAAATCATCATGGATTTAAATTAAAAGATCGATTTTCTATTCAAGCTTACCTCATGATGAATAATCTTTTACAAAGTGTCGATATTACTCGAGGTCAATACAAAGATGAAGTCTTTCAGAATATTCAAACCAAAATAATTCAAATTTCCATATCAAGTGATTTATTGTATTTGCCGGAAGAAAATCGAAAAACAGCGATATATCTTGATTCATTAGGAATTGAAAATTATTTATTTGAAATTAATTCCAAAGATGGACATGATGCATTTCTAATTGAGAATAGAAAAATAGGAGAAATATTGGAACCTTATTTGAAAGGGGTGGAAAAGGAATTAGTGATTTAGAATTGAAGTAAATAATAAGAAATGGATTATTAATTCTTCATCAATTGGATGAATGAGAAAGTCAACTTAGATATATTCTCCTTTTCTCTAATTTTTAGGTGATATTGATAAGTATTTAGGAAGAATCCGCAATTAAATGACTTGTATTCTGCTATATCTTTGTATTAGATGCATTGTATGCATGATTTTTAACCATAAAATATAGTAAAATGAAAAAGTCAAAAATTAATAAGCAAGAGCACTGTGAAACTATAATTAATGTAAAAGATGACAATTGTCCTAACTGTTGGGGAAAATCAGAGTACGATGGAAAAGTTTGTGATTCAGAAGTAGTTGAAGAAACTCAAAAAGGATGGATTCAGAATTATGCAGAAAAGAGGTTGTTTTAAAAATGAAGATTTATATAAAAAACAACGACGATGAAGTTGTTGTAGAAAGCTAGCTGTAACTTGATGTTGCTGCTGTTCTAATATTTTTGATATTTATAACTAGAGTTAAAGCCCTTAGTGAGCAATATTTTTAGGCAATTTCTCTATGTACAAGAAATCTCCCGCAAAATTTTCGCTAAATGGAGATCTTTTAATTTTTCCTGAATAGTTTATGTTTTTGTTTGTTGTCCAACGTATCTGCCAATTCCAATTTACTGGAAAAATAATAGCTTCTGGTAAATCTCTAGAGTCTGTCAAAAATTCAATATTCCATATCCAATCTGGTTCAAGATCCTTCACTTCATATGGTTCTCCTTCCCATAATTCTATTACTTCTACCCCATTAGCTTCGTGAGATAAATTTAGGGAAGAAGATAATATTTGATACATATTTATCCTTCTTTCATTCAGTGAAGATGGAAAAAGATTAAATCCAATTTTAGACCAAAATATTTCTGAATTCTTCGGTGAGCAAAATAAGCTACATGCAACAATCCCATTTTCTTGGAAGTGCATTAATGCAAAATGCACGAATTTTCTCCCAAGTCCGTTTTTTCTATATTCATGGAATACCTCTACAATTTCGATAGAAATACTCTGTTCGTATTTTTGATATGTCAAAAAACCAGCAATATCATCTTTTAACAAAACTATAAGAAGATTACTATTTGTGAATGACTTTTCAATAATATCCCAATTATTGAAGAATCCTTCTTTAGTTAAGTCGAACTCTTTGGAAAGTATTTCATGTAATTCTCGTAGATATGCTTTGTTTGGATTTGTAATATACTCTATCATTACTATAGCTTATTTCATTTTAAAAAGGGTAGTTCCACTGCTGAAACTACCCATTAACACACCATGAAAAACTTTATCTTTGGCCTTTAGACCTACAGTAAAAATATAACAAATGAATGACTTCTTAAAATTTGTGAAGAAATATCAAAACGAAGATTCTATAATAGGTGATTTTTGTGGTGATATAATTAGAGACGGTGAATTTCCAATAAATGGATCAGAAACAGAAATGAAAGATTATGTTGAATTTCAGGCATCAAGGAATGGAATTGAAAAAGAATTTTCTGCATTTATAGCCAAATTTAAAGCCTATAAAAGGGATATAACTTTAATGTAAACAAATCGCTTTTTAAAAAAAGTTCATAGTAGATAAAAAGCTAACTCTATAACTCATCTGCATTTCAAATATTTTAGATATCTAAATCTTAAAAAAGCGGACATATGTCTATGTCCGCATGTGCTAAAAAATACACCATAATTATAGGTGGCCTAATACATTTATTAAACAGAATCTTATTAGGTGTATATAATTCAAATTAAATTTAGGATGCAATATTCATTTTTTGCCTTTCTCTGGCAGAAATTACTGATTTAATAATAATTTGCTTTTTCGATAGTAAACTTGATAGATAAGGAAGTTCCATATGTATAGGGATTTTCATGAAATCGAAATAAACTGCATATCTATTATCGCTTACCTTCACTATTTTCGCGTGTGGTCGTTTCATGACTTTTTTTATTTTTATTTTTGATTTCTTCTTCATGCTATATTTGTTAGTCATTAAATAGAGCTTTCGTTGAGGATGAATTATCATTCTGACCCATTATCATTGGTAAATCCCCATCTGAAATAATTATTTTAGTATTAGGCGAATTTGCTAATTGCAGAAAAGCTTCAATAGATTTGAACTGCAGAATACTTGGATTTAAACCTTCAGAAATTATACTTTGCGCATCTCTAATTCCCTCAGCTTCTATTCTTTTTTGATCAGCTTTTCTTCTCTCTTGATCTAAAACAAACTCCATTCGTTGTGCTTGCTGTTCCGCCTCTAACTTTTGCTCAATTGCTTGGGCAAGGCTTTTAGGAAGTTTAATTGATTTAAGTAAGACTGCTTCAATATTTATTCCTTTTCCATGAAGAGTTCTATCCATATGGTCCTTGATTTCTTTCTCTATAGTGGATCTCTCACCAGTATGCATGTCTTTGGCAAAAAACCTTGCTGAAACATCTGAAACTGCCGATCTAAAAACTGGCAAAATTACGTTTTCTTCATAATTTTCTCCAATTGTTCTAAGAACATAAGGTGCCTTCTTTGGCTCCATATTGTATAAGATTGAAACTTCTGAACTTATATTTAGACCCTCTTTACTAGGTATAGATAATACTACCTCTAGGTTTTCAGTTCTAGTGGAAATTTTCTCAATTTCAGAAACAAGCGGATTGTAGATACGTAAACCTTCAGTGTAAGGTTTATCTGAATATTTCCCCAATGTTCTCTTTACTCCAACTTCGCCTTGTTTAACTACTGCACAACTAGAAATGAAAGCTGAGACAAAGCATATAATTAGCACTTTCAATACATTTTTCATAATCAAAAAATTTAAGGTTAATAAAAAACACCTGTATTTTATCAGGTATAAATAAAACTCTTCTTACTAAAATTTAGTTTTAAAATAGTTAATAAATAAAAATTAATCTTTTTTATATTAATAATAAATAAAACTTATATGAACTACACGCTTCGCCAACTACAAGTCTTTCAAGAAGTTGCTAAACAGAATAGTATAACAAAAGCAGCAAATTCTCTCTACCTTACGCAGCCTGCTATATCTATTCAGCTTAAAAAATTAGAAAGCCAATTTGATAAACCTTTAACAGAAACAATTGGCAAAAGAATACATCTTACAACTTATGGAGAAAAAGTTCTTGAAGTAGCTAAACAAATAAATCAGTTAACTGATGATTTAAAAAATATAGGAAACTCTAGTTCGAATCAACTTACTGGAAAGATTAAAGTAAGTTCAGTTTCTACAGGAAAATATGTCATCCCATATCTAATTTCAGATTTTTTAGGACTTAATACAAACATTGATCTTACATTGAATGTGACAAATAGAAATGAAGTAATAGGAAACTTAATGAGAAATGAAATCGATTTTGCTATTGTATCAATAAAACCAGAGAGAATACAAGTAGAAAAATTAGAGTTGTTTAAAAATGAGTTAGCTTTAGTAGTTCCTTATTCTATCAAGGCAAATCATAACGATATTAATATTTTTAGAGAATTACCTTTGATTTATAGAGAGAAAGGCTCTGGCACTCGAAATCTACTAGAAAAGTTTTTAAGTAAACAAAAAATAAAGCGAATTAAAAGACTTGAACTCCAGTCGAATGAAGCCGTTAAGCAAGCTGTAATTGCAGGATTAGGAATGTCAATTATTCCAGTTGTAAGTATTAAAAACGAACTCAAATTAAAGCAATTAAAGGTTATAAAAATGGATGGACTCCCTTTATTCTCGCAATGGCAATTAGTTTGGCCAAAAGGTAAAAAACATGGCACAGCTGCAAAGAAGATGCTTGAATACATTGATTTGAATAAAGAAATTATTTTCAAAAAACATTTTGCATCATGATTTTTAAATAACTGCTTAATTAAGGTTCAGTAAAGAATTTCTCTTTTTCTGCTTTGAAGGTGTTATATAAAAAGCGCAAAATGGGATTAATTAAAAAAGAAAGCCTTCAAGATTTTGAAGACTTTCTTTTCCTTTGAAATTCATACATTCTATTTAATAATTTTGTATGTTTTGCTGCATTTCCAATGAAATCAATAACAATTCTAGACGCTCTTTTACCGTCAATTTCTGAATTATGAAAATTATTTATAGTTGCGAATAATGGTTCTTTCTTCTTCCTAACTACGATATCACCTCCCTGTTTCGATTGACATGGTACACAATAACAAAGAAAAAGTCTACGATTACATCAATATAAGGTAGCCCTTAAACCTCAATATCCAAATCTAGATTGTCCTTTGAGGGTGCTTTGTGGTCCATTGGTTTGATACCAGATTTTAGGAGTTCCATCGCCTTCTGTTGTTCATAGGTTTCTGCACCTTCTAGAAATGAATTAAAATAGTTACTTTTTGAGTCTTTTAATGAGTCATTTAGCTGATTGTATAGCTCTGGTTCGTTAGACCTGATAACATAGCCTGCATTGAACCCTTCAACAATATCTTTCTCTTCCTTATTCATGATTGTCAGTTTTACTATTTTCAATGAACTCTAGGATAGATGTTCTTTTGTAGAGAATGTGCTTAGAAGAAAGCTTTCGAAATTTAATTTTCCCAGTATCTCTATATCTGGCGAATGTAGTTTTACTCTTTACTTGAAGTAGCTCCATTGCGATTTTTTCGTTTATCCAAGGTACTTGATTGTTTGAAATTTCAAGAGCTAAGGAAGTAATTAGCCTTTGAAGTGCTGGCGATTCCAGACATATGATTTCTATTTTATCCCCAATTTGCGCCATATACTATTGATGAATTTTGGTTATATAGTGATGTAAAACTAATGGAATTAGGGCGAAATTTCGTAACTTCATGGTAGATACGAAGGTATTTTATCGAGGTTTTACTGGCCTTGAAGAATGAAAAATTATTTTAAACGACAACCAAAACGACCACTGGCAGAGTCTAAAACACAAAAAAGCCTCAACATCATTGAGATGTGAGACTTTCTTTGTTGACCTACAAGGACTCGAACCTTGAATGCAAGAACCAAAAACTTGAGTGTTACCGATTACACCATAGGTCATTTTGTGGACGCAAAATTAAAGCTTTTTCTCTTTTTTCAAATAAATAGCACTCTTTTTTTATGTAAATTCCTCTACACTACTGTTTGTTAGTATTTTATAAAGGGTATGATGGAACTCTGAAAACTCCGGCAAATCGTTATGATGACCTCCTTTTATCGGATAAAGATTCACTTTTTCTTCATTCTCTTCCTTTAGTTTTTTACTGTGACTAAATGGAATTAAATTGTCTGAAGTCCCGTGAATTATGTGAATAGGGCATTCTGTTACCTTTATAAATTGATTCGTCATGATTTTAAATCGCAACAATTGATTCAATGGAATAAAGAATCCAAAGCGAGCGGTTAACTTTTTGAAACTATAATAAGGACTATCTAAAATTAACATCTTTGGATTATTCCAAGAAGCTATTCTAGCCGCTACACCACTACCAAATGACCGCCCCAATACAACTACATTTTCTTCTTTATATTTTTTAGCTAACCATTTATACATGTACTGAGCGTCTTGAAATAATATCTGCTCCGTCCTTTTTCCTTTACTCTTCCCAAATCCTCTATAATCCACCATGAAAAAATCATAGCCTTTACCCAAAAAATCTCTAGCAAATTTTCCCCATCCTTTCACACTTTTAGAGTTTCCTTTTAGATAATAGACTACTCCTAACGAATTTGGTACTTCAAAATAAATACCATTTATAAAGCCTCCATCTTCCATTTCAAAAGAAACTTCTTCAAATGGAAATGGGTATTTGTATTGGAAGTTTTTAGGTAACTTCTCAGGACGGAAAAAGAAATAGTCTTGTAAAAAATAAAAAAGTAGACAGATATTTACATAGACAATAGCAATTCCTATCAATATAGAAGGAATAACTTGCCCGAGAGTAAATAAAAATGAAACTATAAACATTGTGTTAAGCTACTATATTTTTTGAAACTATCGAAATATACATTAACTGATAAAAGATTTTGGGCTTTAAGCCCAAAAAATATTCTGCTTAAACTTTAAAATTAGAAGTCTGTACCTAATGAAAAATGCCAACGTGGATTCAATCTCGCTTTAGTTTCTATACCTGTAGCATAGTCAAGTTTTAAGAAATAACCGAACAAACTTGTTCGGAATCCTACTCCATAACCTACAATAAGCGGATCTCTATAATATTGAACATCCAAAAACACGGATTCTGCACTTTGGAAGCTTGCAGAATTGATTGGATTCTCAGGGCTATAAGGACTGGCACCATGCCAAGCAGTTCCTGAATCAAAGAAGCCAACAATTTGAAATTCTCGCAGAAAATCATAGCGTAAATCATCAGAAATTAAGTGTCTGAAAACTGGAACTCTTAATTCTACAGTTGTTACTACATAACTTGTTCCATTACGAATATTTCTATCGAATCCTCTTAGTTGAGGTGCGATGTTTTCAAAAGAATAATTTCTTTCTGGAATTCCCGTAGATTGGTCAAATGTTCCGATTATTGATCCCTCTACTCCTCCAACATAGTATAATATCGGTTCATCGCCAAAACTAGTTCCAGCTGATATTCTTGCCGCTAAAACCGATTTACGAAGAACAGGAAGATAATACCTCAAGTCTGTTCCAACTACCCCTAGCAAACCATTGCTCGGTTCAATAGCAAAAGGATCAGCAAATTGAACTCGGAATCTATTCATCCCTTCAGCAAAAACTTTAGCCCGTATTCCATTATAAATGTTAATCGAGCGCATTGAAGAATTATCATAAACATATTCCGCACGTGCACCAATTCTTTGAGTATTCGTCTGTGGAGATTCAAAGGTTGGTTCATTCGTTATTAATGTGAAGTTTCGATCACTACGTAATGTTCCACTCAAACGCACACTTTGGAACTCATCAAATGGGTATCTAATTTGATAGTATAATATATAGGTGTTCTCTCTATTTCTTTCCAATAAATCAAATTGATCAATACGTCTATTGGAACGTCTTCGGAAATATGTCCCATAGAAATGATCCCATTGATTTTTTCGATCTTCAAAAGTTAAGTAGGCTTCGTATCCACTGAAATTCGTTGCTAATCTAACCCCTCCTTCAAATAAATAATCTTCAAAAGCATCTTGAACTTTTGCTTTCATTAATAATCCTAGTGGAGGTTGTTGAAAACCTAAATTATCGCCAGCATAGCTATTAAGCCCACCGAATAGTGGGTCATTGTCTAAATAAGAATCAACACCTAAAACTTTAAACCTAAGTCGGGATGCAATTATTTTATTTATATCAAAATCATGAATTTGATCGCTTGATTCATCAAGAGTTTCTTTACTGCCATTAGTTGTTTGTACATCTTCAGGAGTATCTCCAAACCGTGTATCAAAAAACCATCCTGAAGGTATATTACTTGTATTAGAAATGTCGATTTCTTCTGCTGAAGTATTTAGCACTGGTCCAGTAGCAAGAGCATTTAATTCTTTTAATTTGAATGAAGTAAATTGCGGTTTTTCATTTTCTGGCACTTTTTTTATAATCATATTTCTACGATTATACTCGGTAGAATACAAACAAAAATCTTCACCACAAGTCTTGTCAAGAATGTTGGACTTCAATTGAATAATTCCTCCATTTTTATTTAAAGTGAAATCTTGATTTATACCTTTTTGAGACAAAGAGAAAACTCCATATTGATCAGTTAAAAACGAAATTTTTCCATTCGAAAATTCCCCTTTCATTTCACTTGCGTATTTAGTGTTCGTAAGTCGGATAAGTTTTTCTTGATTTTCAAGAGGTAAAAAATACAAATCAAAATGTTTGATAGCTAGAGTAGTATCGATTTCTTCTTTTTCGATTGTATTCTTGTCACGATTCGAGCTAAATAATATTCCTTTTACATTGTTAATATTTGTGATACTAGCATCAAGATCATCATAAAAGTCTTTTGTAACTGCAAATTGCTGTCGAGAATTTAAATCATATGTGTAGATGTCAGAATAACCATCCGTATTTCCATTTATGAGTAAAGTCCCTTTATCAATAAAATCCGCTGAATAGATTTTATTAAAAATAGGATTCATTGTGTTTTTGTAAAGCTCCCCTGTTTCTAAATTTTTAATTCTTATTTCTAATACATTTCTATATTCATAAATATAGCCTAACATCTTACTATCTTCAGACCAGAAATATACTGGATAATTTTTATCTGTTTCTCGGTACGGATTATTATAGCCATATCTTTTAATCCGCTTCTTTTTACCAGTCTCAATGTTGCGGTTGTACATTATGATTCTCCCATTTTTATTTTGGGCGTAAGCCATATATTTACCATCTGGACTAATCTTCATATTAAGATAATTAGCCTGATTAGTATTTTTAATTTCCGCTTCTTTTACATTTGGTGCAGGAGCTGTAAAAGTGCTTGTTGTATATCGCTCTTTATGATAATCAAAGCATTGTTTAACGATATCATTGTATTCATCGCCAAGTATGTATCGAAACGCCGAGTTTAAATTTCTATTGATTCTTGTCAGATAAATAATATTACTAATTGAACTATGTCCATAAGTCTGGCCTATATAATACCAAAATGCCTTTCCAGCAAGATCGGGTTGGCGCTTACTTAGTTTTTTGAAGGTTTTATAAGGATTCTTTTTGTCAACTAGATAATATCTTAATTCGGCGTCATCTTCTTCTGTCCATTTGTTTTTTGCATATGAAATGATGCCTTTTTTAAACCATTCAGGCATATCAGTCATGAAACTATTCTGAACATATTCTTGAATACTGGTGCCGTAAAGCATAGAATGCATATAGGCTTTAGCTATTCCTTCTCGTATGTTTTCTCTTAAATTCCTATGATTTCCATCGAAATGGACGAATAATTTTGTCCCTATCAGCTGAACACTTTCCGCATTCATTGGTGTTTCTCCTTCTAGGCCAATATTGGTTTGATACAATTCTCCTAAATCATTGTAGACGATAAGTTGGATTTTTTCATTTATTCTGTGCTCAAGAATATCTTGTATTTCTTCAAAATCGTATTCTGCTAATTGTAGTGATGAAATAGCTACATTTCTAGATTTACCATACCAAAAGGTAATGAAGTTCTCCGTCTCATATCGATACCATGTATCAAAATCATCGGTATATTGAACTCTGTTTTTGCCAAAAACGGCATCAATTTCTTGACCTTTTACATTAGGAATAAGAAAACAAAATAACGAAATGATGAATAAAATTCGACTCATATATACCAAAATAGATTAATCCTACAATTTGTTAAAAGATTAACGAAAATAAATGGAATATTTGTCTAAAATATAGCTAGAATGCTCGAATATATAGTTTTACCAGGGAATCCATTTATGGAAAACACTTACATAATAAGTGATGAGACAAGAGAATGTATTATTCTAGATCCAGGATGTAGTAATAAAGAAGAAAGAAAAAGGCTTGTTGATTACATTGAAATAAAGTGTTTAAAACCGGTTCATTTAATAAATACACATTGTCATATCGATCATGTTCTAGGAAACAAGTATGTTTCTTTGAGATTCGGGCTTTCGCCCAAATATCATAAACTAGAGCAGCAGGTTCTTGATCAGTGTGAATGGGTGAGTGCGCAGTATGGCGTACCTTACGAAAAGTCACCTAATGCGGTTGAGTTTTTAGAAATAGGAGAAGACTTAAAGTTTGGTAATTCTACTTTCGAATTGAGATTTACTCCTGGACATTCACCTGGTAGTGTCAGTTTGATAAATCATGAGCATAAAATGGTTTTTGGTGGAGATGTTTTATTTAGAGAAAGTATTGGTAGAGCCGATTTACCCGGAGGAGATATGGATACTTTGTTGCAGTCAATTCGGACACAACTTTTTACTCTTGAAGATGATTACAAGGTTATGAGTGGTCACGGAGGTGAAACAACGATAGGTTATGAAAAAATGCACAATCCCTTTTTGGCTTAAGCCCAAAATTAGTGAAGGTTATTGATTTAAACAGTTTCAAGTTTACAACCCATTTCTGTTGCTTTTTTGAAATCTTTAGTGTAACCAGTTTTACCACCTAGTTTTTTTGCAGTACCTAAGTAAAAGTAGATATCTTCGGTAGGAATATTGTCAATTCCATCTTCGATAAGCAGAGCTTCATTAAATGTAGCGATTGCGTCAATGTATTTTTCTTGTTCAATTAACGTTTTACCGTAGTAATAAAAGGCGTGTCGGCGATACGCATAGTTTTCATTATTCTTATCAAACTTCCTTTTAGTAAATAGCTTTAAATCAAATTCTGCTTTGTCCCACTGTTTTAATTTTATGTGACAATCGGCTTTTAAACGTCTAGATTTCCAATATATAGATTGGAGTGCAAGGGATTTTTTACATGATAATTCCAATTGATCAATTGCTTCTTGGAATTTTTCTTGAATAATATATACTCTAGCTAAACCAAAGTAAGCCATAGGATTCGAATCATCTAAAGCAATTGTTTTATTAAAATCTCTAATTGCATCAGCATACTTTTTAAGCTTAATATTGATATTCCCTCTACGTTCATATGCCATAGCATGTTTGTCGTATTTGGAAATAGCTTTCGAAAGTTCTTCGTAAGCTTCTTCTTCTTTACCTGCTTCTTTGGATAATTTTTTTCCTTTATGGTAAAGTTTTACAGCTACTTTATCACTTTTAGGTTCTACGTCAGCGTAATTAAGAACTTTTCCGCTATCAGTTTGCCAACATTTAACAACACCTGTTAATGCAAATTGTGCGCAATAATCTAAAAGACTCGTGGTATTTTTAAATGTTTTTTCGAATGCTTGACCAACATATCTAGGAATGTTAAGTTCGAATTTTTCATCATTGAAAATATCGGCTGATTCTTTAAAAATTGCATCCGATTTGAAATAATTTTCAAGTCTATATTCGTACATTTTTTTAGCCTTGTCATATGATTTCTCATTTCCAAAATCTAAATTTCCTTGTATGATTACCCTGTATAACGACATTCAGTTTTTTGTTTATAAATTGGTTTGACCTGAGGTTTAAATTATATTATTGTAATATGTGCAATAACTATTCCACTTTAATTCAAAAATGAAACAAAAATTAATGTAAATTATTAGGATAGGTACAAATATATTGAATGTATTTCATTATCAAGGAGTTAATGACCAAATTGAATTACATATTTATTTTTATAATTTATTTCCAGACGTTACAACCTTCTGTACAATTCTTACAAATTTCAATTTGATCTCTACCTTTTAGAATGGATTTTCGAAAGTTAACATAGTTTTTATTGTGCCAAATGTCTTTGAATTTTTCTTTCTTCAAATCACCTAATTCATGTGTAGCATCTTTATCAAAACAACATGGAACTACTACTCCATCCCAAGTTATAACACAACTATGCCATAATTTCCAGCAGCTATTTACTAATTTGTGTTTTAGCTTATAGGTTCCATCGGCTAGTTTTTTATATCTAGAAAACTTCTCGATTGTAGGAATTAAAGGATTTCCATTTTTGTAATCATAAATTTGAGCAGTTTTTAATTTGACTTCATCTACTCCTATTTCTTCGGCTAATTTGTAAACTTCTGGAATTTGATGTTCATTTGGTTTTACGACAAGAAATTGAAAAATGATGTGTGGTGTAGCAGATTTCATTTCTTTTTTTGCTTCAACTAGATTTCTGGCACCTTGTAAAACATTGGAAAGGGTTCCGGATTTTCGGTATTGTTCGTAAACATCCTGAGTTGTTCCATCCACCGAGATAATTATTCTTTTGAGCCCCGACTCAATTGTTTTTCTTGCATTTGCTTCATTCAAGAAATGACCATTAGTAGAGGTTATCGTATATATACCTTTATCTGAGGCATACTTAACCATATCCAAAAACTCAGGATTAATATATGGCTCACCTTGAAAATAGAAGATAAGATACATTAAGTCTTTATACAGTTGATCTATACTTTCTCTAAAAAAAACTGGTTTTAAATTTCCTGTTGGTCGGGTAAAAGACCTTAATCCACTTGGACATTCAGGACATCTTAGGTTACAAGCAGTGGTTGGTTCATAAGAAATGGTTATGGGCTTACCCCACTGGATAGCTTTAGATGACCACTTACTAATGTAGTAACTACTGTATATTTTCAGCGCGTTCAGGACTCTTCTTGGTGTCAGATTTTTAATAAAATTCCAACTATCTTTTAAATACATGGGGTAAAGGTAAAAAAAGGCTTGCAATCTTATATTTTTACTATTTTCGCAAAAAATTTCTAGAATGAATCTGCAATACAAAAGAGTGCTTCTAAAATTAAGTGGTGAAACATTAATGGGAGATAAATCCTATGGGATTGATCCAGCGAAATTAGTGTATTATGCACAAGAAATTAAAAAGATTGCGGATATAGGAATTGAAGTAGCGATAGTAATAGGAGGAGGAAATATTTTCAGAGGCTTACAAGCTAAAGATTCAGGGATAGAAAGAGTTCAAGGAGACTACATGGGTATGCTGGCGACATGTATTAATGGAATAGCATTGCAAGGAGCGTTAGAAAATCAAGGCATGTATACTCGTTTAGTTACTGCAATAGAAATGAGAGAAATTGCTGAACCATATATTCGTAGAAGAGCGATTCGGCACCTAGAAAAAAGAAGAGTAGTAATTTTTTCAGGTGGAACAGGAAGTCCTTACTTTACGACAGATTCTGCAGCAGCTTTACGGGCAAATGAGATTAATGCAAGTGTATTATTGAAAGGAACTAGGGTAGATGGTATTTATTCTGCAGACCCGGAAAAAGATCCTAATGCAACAAAATACAACACCATATCCTTCAAAGATGTAATTACAAACAATCTGAATGTTATGGATATGACGGCATTCACATTATGTAATGAAAATAAATTACCTATAATAGTTTTTGATATAAATCAGCCAGGTAACTTGTTAAAAACGGTATTGGGAGATACAACAGGAACATTAGTTAGTTAAAAATGAAATGGAATTATTTTAGTCTCGGGTTTGAACATATCTTGGACATTCAAGGCTATGATCATATTCTTTTTTTAGTAGCACTTTGTTTGCCGTTTATACTTAAAGATTGGAAAAAAGTCCTTCTCTTAGCAACTGCATTCACAATTGGTCATTCTATCACTTTAGCATTTGTTACACTAGATGTGTTGAAAGTTTCTGCTAGATTAGTTGAATTTGTAATACCAATAACCATTGCTCTTACGGCATTGTATGATTTGATAAACAATAATAAAGGTGTTCTTGTCTCCTATTTTTGGGCATTGTTTTTTGGTTTTATTCACGGAATGGGCTTTAGTAATTTTTTGAAAAGTGCCATTTTGCCTGGAGAAGAGAATATGGTCGTTGTACAGCTTTTAGTATTTAATCTTGGGATAGAACTAGGACAAATAATTATTGTACTAATAACTCTGACTATACTGACGATCATTCACCGATTTACTAAGCAGTTCAAAATATCCAAAAGACCTGCTTATATATTTTTCTTTGCTATTGCAATAATAATATGGTCAATATATATGGCAGTAGGACGCTATTATTAAACTGAATTCGGGAATTCTAGCTTGCAAGTTTTATGATTGATTTTTACGTTTTATATACAATATGACGAAAGTGATTAATTGAAAATCTAAAGGGTCAACAAAACAGCCTAGAATAAGGAGTTTTCTTTAATTTTTGCTATTGCAATTTATCCAGAACTCAAGTGATTAAGAAACTTAACAGCGATATTTTTCGTTTACATTTTGTAAAAATTTTTGATGAAAGGATTAGTGTTAGTATTAATTGGTGTATTTCAATTGCTGGGATTTTCTTCAGTTGATCATGATTTCCATTTAAGTAAAGGGACTTTAAAATATAAGAAAGATCAGAAAGCAGTTCAGCTTTCTATGCATGTATATATTGATGATTTCGAAGAAGCCTTATTAAATGCTGGAATCGATTCATTGTATATTTTAACAAAGAAAGAAAGTGAAGAAGCTGATAAGTATATTGCATTATATCTTCAAGAAAAATTTCAGATAACTTTTGACGATACTCTTTTAAAGATGGAATATCTAGGAAAGGAATTAAGTGAAGATATGGCAGGAATGTGGGTTTATATGGAAGCTACGGAAGTTGAATCACCCATGAATGCAGTAATAAATTATAGTGTCTTAATGGATTCTTTTGATGATCAGCGAAATATTCTTAGCGTACAGATTAACGATAAGGCTGATCACTTAATGTTCTCTGATATTGATAGAAGGAAAATGTTGAAATGGGAAAAGTAATCCAATACATTCGAAAGTTTGCTACCCTACCAGTATGGATTTATAAGTGGACGATAAGTCCTTTATTAAACTCAGTATTTGGGCCAAGTTGTCGTTATGAACCTAGTTGTTCCACTTATATGATTCAAGCAATTGAGGAGTGGGGAGTCTTTAAAGGTGGTTGGATGGGTTTTAAAAGAATAGCACGATGTAATCCTTGGGGAGGATTTGGTCCTGACCCAGTTCCTAAAAAAGGGAAAAAGTGATGATCAATTAGAAATCAATCAATGAGTAATTAAAATCTAAAATTCAAAAAGCTTTTTACTGTCTTAATAAATTTATACTAACAGTAGCTAAATCTGAATCAGGAAAACGAGAAGCATATTTCTTTACAGATTCTAATCCAACTTCTTTCGCTATAGATTTAAAAACGTCTAATTCTACGATATATTGATCCGAGTATCCATGTGTGCCATCATAAGCAGTTGCAGCAGTTTTTCCCAAATTCTGTGCAACAATTAACGGATTAACTGTATG
>CAYOIL010000035.1:0-21286 GCA_964403985.1 uncultured Saprospiraceae bacterium | reverse complement strand
TTGTTGCCTTAACAATCCAAGTTCCATTTGCTCCTTTATTAATAGTAGCAGCTCCTCCTCCACTAATTGAAACTTTCACTTTACTAGATGGAACACCTGCAGCTGATACTTCTACAGGGTTATCAACTCCCATGTAAAATACATTCATCTTTGTTGCAGACACTGCTACTGAACGTTCTCCTACTTCGTAAGAAAATTCATTCGTGTAAGATTCAGTTTTGTTAGTTACTGGGTTAGTTACTGATATGGTTGCTGTATATTTCTTTTCTCCTAATGAATTAGGAGTAGTTTTATATATAGCTTTTCCTTCGCTATTTATCGGAAGCGACTGATTTCCAACTCTAATATTAATTCCAGCTTTTGAAGTTTCCCCTGCAAACGCGGTTAAGAAAATTTCAGCTTCATAAGGATCACCTTTAATAATATAAGACTTCTTTGGTGAAGATGTAACGTTAAATTGATCCAACTTAACAGTTTTATTATCTAAACCTACTTTGTTTGCTAAATAAGACATCATTGTAGCTTCAGAAGATTTAATATCATTTTGAAACTTTCTGAAAATCGGAATAATAGCTTGAACAGGCATCTGCTTGAACATTAATTCACTCCAACTATTCTTCTTCTTTTGAACCCATGTTTCATCATCAATATCGATCGCTAAAACTTGAGCTAATGAATCCCTATCTTCAGGATCAGCAAAATTTGAAAATGCAGTTTTAAGAGCTAAAAGTTTTTGTTTAATCTTTTCCCCTTCACCACCTTCATATAGAGTTCTAGTTGCATAATCCTTATTCTTCTTTCCTTTAAGATCTTTTCTAACTCCTTCTTTCATCACATAATCACCATCTGAAATTACACTATCTTTATCTCCAGTTAAATCAATCATTCGAACGATAATCTGGTCAAAATAAGCTGTAGCCTCTTTTGATATCTCAGAAATACTATCTGTTCTATCTGCATACTTTTGAAACTTAGAATCTTTCTTTGCACTTTTTTTAATTTGTGCTGGTAATGCTGCATTTTGATTGTCTAGAGCTTGATTAGACTTAACAAGTCCTTTATCGACAATTTTAAATGCATTAAATATTTCCGCGGATACGTTTAACGCTAGTAGAGCGGTAAGTACCAAGTACATGATGTTAATCATCAGCTGCCGCGGTTCCTTAGGTATAGACATTTATTATTTTTTTAAATTTTATAAATCCAAAATAAACCCTGCGGTCAATTATTGCTTAACTGTGAATGCATTAATAACATTACCATAAACCGAATTTAATGAATTCAAGTTTCTGTTTAATGCCGACATGTTTTCTTTATACATCTGTGCATCTTCCACAGTTTCATTTAATGAAGCCATTGCATCATTCATTCTAGTATAAAAAGAATTCATTGTCTTTAATTGCTCACCTGTTTCAGAAAAGTCAACTTCTTGAAGCGCTTTTAAAGAACCTAAGCTTTTAGACATAGACTGTAATTCGTCTAACATACCACCTAATTTTCCTTCAACAACACCTGCATCAAGTGCTCTTGAGTCAGCTGATCCGCCTCCAGCTATCGCTGGTGCAACGTTTGATTTATAATCAGATAATCCTGGATACAATTTCTCCCAATAATAATCTTTTTCTGGAGGAAGGATTCCTAACAGTAAGAATAAGAATGCCTCAGTACAAAGACCAACAATAAGCATCTGGTCAGCACCTTCCCAAGACATGATTTTGAATAGTGCACCAATCATTACAATAGCGGCACCTACACCAATAATAAAGTTCTTAAGATATTTGAATCCTTTGGATTTTATAAAACTCATTTTTTTAAATTTTTAGTTTAGAGAATTTGCGCTAGAGCACAGTATATTTAATTTGTTACGTTTATTTGTTGTATTATGAGCATACCTCACCTAATGACTCTTTTTAAGAATCCAGTTTAACACTCATATATTTTAATTAGTTAAAGTCATTGATTGATCTACCTAAGAATGTCAATGCACATCTAAATCCTATATAAGACTTCGTTGTATCTTGGTATTCCCAGTGACGAGTACCTGTTTGTAAGAAGTATGAAATATCTTTCCATGAACCTCCTCTAATAACTTTTCTTTTTAATGCTTTAGGATCATCATCTTTTGCATCGTATTTTAAGTCTGGATTCAAATCGTGAACAAAAGCATAAGCATTTGGCTCATATGCAGATTCTGTCCATTCAGCAACATTACCTGACATATTATATAAACCATAATCGTTCGGGAAATATTGATCTGACTTAACAGTAATTAATCCTCCATCTTCTGGATAATTACCTCTACCTGGTTTGAAATTTGCTAGTAAACAACCTTTTAGGTTTCTAACATAATATCCACCCCAACCATATGGAGCAGCATCTCTACCACCTCTTGCAGCATATTCCCATTCTGTTTCAGTAGGTAATCTGAATTCTTCAGTATTAACTTCAGAATCTTTATATCTATTCCATAACTGAGTTCTCCAAAAAGAAAATGCTTTTGCCATTTTCCAGTTTACTCCTACTACTGGGTAGTCATCATAAGCAGGATGCCAGAAATAATTTCTTGTAAAAGGTTCGTTATAAGAATATGAAAAGTCTCTTATCCAAACTAGAGTATCTGGATAAATATTTGCTTCTTCTGTTGTAATTAAAGATCTTCTGTTTACTTCGCCCATTCTTGCGTTTGCAGCTTTTTTCCAGTTAATCCATTCATACTCGTAATTTAATTGAGTAACATCAAGTTCTCTTTTGTTGTTAAGAACTTGGTCTCCTTGATAATACATATCTTCAAGAGTTTCGTCTTCCCAATCTACATCAACATCCCAGTCAATATATTCATTACCTAAATCATCTTCTAGGAAATCTCCTATTAATGTATGAGCAATAGAATCTCTTACCCAATTTACAAACTCACGATATTCGTTGTTTGTAATTTCGGTATCATCCATAAAAAAACCAGAAATTGAAATGGCTTTGTTTCTTTGTGTGTTTGTTGAAAACACATCTTGATCTGATGCACCAATGTGAAGTGTTCCAGAAGGAACATATACCATACCATATGGATTTATTCCTGACCACGAAGGACGATTTTGAACGCCTCTCAGCTCTCCATAACCACCACCACCACAAGAACTCAACACTAAAGCAAAGAAAGCAATCATTGCCAGAGAATTAGTAATACTTTTCATTTAGATATCTTATTTACCTCGTTAATTTTCAATATTTCCAACCCGTTTTGCATGACGTTTTGAAAAAACTAAGACTGTAATTGCCGTTATTGTATACGTTTAGATACCATAAAAAACGGTCACTTTTACATCTTATTGCGTTATCTATCAAAAATTATGCAATTATTAAGGGTTTTTTTTAAATCCATCTAGCTCTTTTGCCGAAAAATCTAAAAAAGTAAGTTTAAAAATGGTATAAAAAATCGCAAATATGTAAAACAAAACTTCTTTTGTGAATTATTTTGTGTAAAAACTTTAATTACCTATAAAAATAATCTAAAATCAATATTGTTAAAAATTATATTTGCTTACATATATCTTGGATTATAGATCACCTTTGGGGGTAACCCAGCTCCTATTTTTTTATTCAAATTATATACTACTTGTATTTCATGTGTTCCTTCATGTACCGACCGTAGTGCAGAAACGCCTATATCAAAAGCATACGACACACTATAATTTTCATTAAAGCGCCATCCTAAAATAGGAATAATAGCGTCAAATGAATTTGGTGAGTAACCTCTAACCCCTATACCTCCAAAAATATTGCCAGAATAACTTGCTACAACATTCAAATCAACTTGCGTATTTACTAAATCACTCTGAATCAACAATGTAGGTTTAATTTTATATTCATTAAAAATTGTAAAATTTCCTTCAGTGTAAAAATTTATCAACGTAGAATATGTAAAGATTCCTTCCATTAAAGACACACCATACTCTGGAATTTGATTAATTTCTATTCCTGTTTCGAAATATCTAGTAATTAAATAGACACTTAATCCATAGGAAGCCCCTACCGAAGAATTCATAAATTCACTAAGCTGAGCATCGTTGTGATTAAACGAAACATCTGTATATGTGCCACTTGAAGTTCTTAATTCTTCTCCATCTATTCGGTATTGAAAAGCACCTACTGAAAGGCCTCCTGATATAATTCCCCATGAAAATGGTTGTACGTAATTATAAGAAGCTTCAAAATTTAAAAGTGATTGGGGTCCTTGAACATGATTATCTAAGCGGACTCCTGCAGCACCATTTAAGAAATACAAGGGAATATGTGCATTAAGTCGCTGACTAACCGGGGCTGAAGCTAAACCTCTCCACTGAGACCTATAATTTCCTGTCACATGCAATGACCCTTCTAGGCCTGCATACGCTGAAATCTTGTCATACTTATTAAACATATATAAACTAGACAGACTATGATGCTGTCCTATTATACCTGTAGTAAAAAATATGCACAAAAGGAAGACATTCAATCTCAAATGCAACATATTAATATTAGATTATTTGTGTCTTTTAGGGATTTTTAGCAATAGTATCGCAAAATAAAAATAAAATGATACAATTCGTTATCTCTTAACAATTAAATAGGAGTTTTTTTTTACACGACATATTACTATTTTATCTATTTGCCCAAGCTGGTCTGCTTATTAAATTTCAATTTCAATCCATCAAATGCATAATATTGATTATTCGATAACTTACTTTGAATTATTTTATGCCTTCCAATATCATGAGACATATGTGTAAAGTATGTTTTTTGGGGCTCAAGCCTAAAAGACAATTCACTTGCTTCACTTGCAGTCAAATGTGACCAATGTTCCTTTTCTCTTAAGGCGTTTATAACTAGAGTATCAATGTTTTTCAAATACTTTAATGACTTAGTGGGTATCGTTTTAGCATCTGTTATATAAACAAAATCATCAAACCTAAACCCCAATATTGGAAGATTACCATGCATGATTTCAAATGCAGTAATTTTAATTCCTTCCCATTCCCACTCTTCGCCATGGGCTATACTTTTCAAATCATAACCTGGTGTTCCTGGATATTTATCTTTTTCAAAAGCATAATAATACCTTTGTTTAAGTTCTTTCCCTACCCTTTCCATCGCATAAACAGGAATATCAGCTTTTTGTCTGAAATTGTAAGGACGTAGATCATCCATACCTGCAACATGATCATTATGTTCATGAGTAATAAGAACTAGATCAACCGTAGGATAATGTGACCTCAACATTTGTTGTCGGAAATCAGGACCAATATCTACAACCAATGTTTTATCCTTTGTTGAAATAGCAATAGAACACCTTAGTCTCGAATCTTTGGAATCTGGAGATTGGCAAACATCGCATTGACATTGAATAATTGGAATTCCTTGTGATGTACCAGTACCCAAAAATTCTACTCTAAATGAAGCCATATTATTCTGCTATAGGTAATTTCGTTTCTTGATGAGTAAGCTTTCTAAAAAACAATTTAGATTCTTTAGTCAAAATTTCAGGTTGAAAATCTATGTTGTCAAGGATGTCTATCAAACAATTAATTCTTGTTTCGACATCATAAAACTTATTTATGACTACAACATTTTTATGCTCAACAATACAATATCCACTTTTGAAATTACCTTTCTCATAAATAATCTCATACCCCATTTCTTCCAGCAGATTCTCCGTTTTCTTAAGCGTGTGTCTATTCATTTTCATATTAAAAATGTCTTATTTGGCAAAAGTAATGGTTTATTGTAATTAAATTTAGTCCTATCAAAAGTTAATTCGTTAATTATACGTAAGAACTTTATACTTTTGTTTTATGAAAAAGATTATTCTTTTAACATTAATTGCTTGGGGATCGCTAAACCTTTCAGGTCAAACCTTTAAAGCCTATCTAGCAACTGGCTTAAATGCTGGACAAATTGATGGAGATTTCGAAGTTGGTTATAATAAAATAGGATTTCAAGGTGGACTAGGAATAGGTCTTAACCTTTCTCAAAACTGGTTTCTTAGTACAGAATTTTTATTTTCAAGACGAGGAAGTAAAAACTCTCTTTTTATGTCGAATTCAGAAGCAAATGGTCAAATCACTTTGGACTACATCGATTTACCAATAATTGTAAGGCTAGGTGACTGGTATGTCGAAGAAGGAAAATATAATAAAGTATGGCTAGAAGCAGGAATTTCTGCAGGTAGATTAATTAACGCGAGTTTAATTGGGAGTAATGTACCTGAAATAGTAGATGATTTTCGTTCTACTGATGTTTCCTTTATAGGTGGAATAGGTTATAATATCAATAAAAACTTTTTTACAAACTTAAGATATACACGATCTTTGTACCCTTTTTATAAAAATCCTGATGCTTCTCCATTAGAAGTATCATATTTCACTTCTTATTTCCTTTCTTTGCGTGTAGGTTATTCACTCTAATTATGAAGTATAAAATATTTGTTTTCTTTACCCTTTCCGCACTTGTATTTTTCTCTTGTGGAAATAAGACTACGGATGAAAAGCAACCAGTAGTAAGTCAATCAAAAATTCTCCCCCCAGTTCCAGAACAGTTTATTGTCGATATGTATGAAAAAATCGACCACATTGATTATTACTTTAGAAACACCAATTTCAGTGTTTCTCAAGATTCTCCAGAGGCGGTCAAATCATTTATTTCACTTTTAAGCCCCGGACTTGCTAAGGGAGTAAGCGATTCATGCGCTTCTCCGCTACGGATGACATTTTTATCACAAGGTAACATACTATTTGAAACTGAAATGTATATGACCGATAATTGCATGTATGTTGAATATTATATAGACAATAAAAAAACCTACCATTCTAGCCATTCCGAACAAGGCTATAATTTTCTTTTAAATATAATTGAATCTGCAAAACGTGGAGGAAAGTAGAGCAGCAGCAATAGATTTGGGAAGTAATACTTTTCATCTTGTGATTTTTGCCAAAAGTGCAAACAAAGAAATAAAAGAAATATATCGAAAGAGACATCATGTCTTTCTGAGTCGAGGAGGTGTTAATAAAATACAACAGGAATCTTTGGGTCGAGCCCAAAAAGCAATTGCTGATTTTAAACAAACATTAATTGAAATTCCAGTTTCCAAAATAGAAATAATTGGTACTGCGGCCTTGCGTAAAGCCTCAAATGGCAAAGAATTAAAAGCTCATATTGAAGCTGAACTTAATACTCCCGTTCAAGTAATTTCAGGAGAAAGAGAAGCCGAATTAATAAGCAAAGGCGTATTGTGGGAACTAAAAGAAAAAGCTCACGAAGGTATTATAATGGACATAGGCGGAGGAAGTGTAGAATTCATTCATCTTTCTAAAGGAAAAGCCCAATGGTTAAAAAGTTTTCCAATAGGAGTAGGCGTATTACATAGTGAATACCCTCATGAAGAACCTATATCTATCCATACAATTGATGCTATTAAAAATTACATTACTGTTCAAGTAAGTGATTTATTGGACTATGTAAAGGACAAAAAAATAGATCATCTAATAGGTTGTAGTGGCTCATTTGAAATAATTCCAGCTATCAAAGAAGGTAAATATCCACCTGTTAATTCATTTGATAACATTACTTTAGAGGACTTCCAAAAGATTAAGTCACTTGTTTTCGAATTAAGTTTGGAAAAGAGGAAAGAAGTAAAAGGACTTCCACCAGTGCGAGCTGAATTAATTGTCGTGGCTTTAATTCTTATGGATTATATTATCGAAAGATTATCTATTTCTTCGATTTCAATTAGCAAATACGCTGTTAAAGAAGGCTTGATTTCCGAAATGCTTAATCAATAATTTTTAGACTAGTCTAAAAATATTTTTACATTAATCTAAATTTGGGCAATTTTTCATACATTTGACTTATGAATGAATTGCTAGAACAATTAGCAAGTCCGTGGGCAATGCGGGCTTTAATTACATCTTCCATGGTAGGAATTACCTGTGGCGTATTAGGTGCATTTATTGTTCTTAGAAATATGAGCCTTATTGGAGACGCTCTTGCCCATGCAATTCTCCCAGGAATATTCGTTGCTTTTATTCTTGTTGGATACAGTACAATCGGATTTTTTATAGGATCAGTTGTAGCTGGCATTGCAACTGCTTTCGGAATAACTTGGATTCAACAATATGTTTCTACTAAAAATGATGCCGCAATAGGAATTGTCTTTACCTCTATGTTCGCTATTGGTGTAATGGGAATAAGTAAAATAAGTCAGCGAGGTGTTCATTTAGATTTACAAGATTTTTTATTTGGTGATGTTCTAGGTATTTCATCTATTGATATATGGCTGACTTTCGGAGTAATGATCTTAGTTATAAGTAGTATTTCTCTTTTCTACAAGTACTTTTTCATTACTACTTTTCAAGAAACGATTGCAAAAACGATGGGAATTAATATCAAACTCATTCACTACTTCCTTATGTTTTTACTATCATTTGCAGTTGTTTCTGCACTGAGAAGTGTAGGAGTAATTTTAGTGGTTGCTATGTTAATAACACCTGCTGCAACGGCATTATTAATTGCTGTTAGACTAAAGAATGTATTAATTATCTCAGCTATCATAGGCTTTTTAAGTGCTAATATTGGGTTGATTTTAGCCATCATTTTTGATACAAATCCTGGTCCAGCGATGGCAGTAACTGTTACCGCAATCTATTTATTAACTGTTGTATTTAGCCCAAACAAAGGTTTGCTTTTTAAAAGATTTCGTAAAATCAAAACACGAAATAATATTGAACAAGAAGACATCCTGAAACACGCTATCAAGAGGGGCCCACAATGGAAACTTGATGCTGAAGAAATTGCCACAAAATTGGGCTTAAGCCCAAAAAAAATAAAAACACATTTCTCTAGATTAACCAACAAAGATTTATTAGTTGTTAATGGGAATTCCCTTAGTCTTAGTGAAGCTGGTACTCAACAAGCGAATAAACTTGTAAGAGCTCACCGTTTATGGGAAAGTTACCTAGTAGAGAAAATAGGTATGAACGAGGATGAAATTCATGAAGAAGCGGAAAGATTAGAACATATATTAAGTAATAGTCTAGTTGATGAAGTAGACAAATCATTGGGATATCCAGATACGGATCCACATGGATCTCCTATCCCAAAATCCGCAGCTATTACTCTTATGAAAGCTGCAAAAGATAAGAAATATTCTTTTTTAAAGGATCAAGAAAACGACTCGATTGATGCTCAATTATGGGACATGAAAATTTTACCGGAAACACCTTTTATAATTCAGAAAAAATCCAGCCAAACAGTTGATATATTGTACAACAACAAACGAATCAAAATTCCTGTTTCCTTAGCTTCTAAAGCACTGGTTAGATAATTTGCTAGCCATACAATTCATATATAATTTGACTGCGGTCATATTTTAATTTAGCGAATAAATTAGCAACAGCTTCATCAATCATTATACTCCATCCACAAAGATAAAAACGTACATCTTCTCTTTTTGAATTATATTTTTCCATGTAAATATCATGCACATAGCCTTTGTTCATCCCTTTCACATCTTCTCTTGATAAACATATATCATAAGTGAAATTTTCGTGTGCATCAGCTAATTTTTGAAATTCTTCTTTGTATAATATCCCGTCTTGAAATCTAGTTCCAAATATCAAATGAATGTGCTTTTGTGTTTTCTGATTTTCCAGTAAATCATAAATCATAGGTCGGAAAGGAGCAACACCAGTTCCAGTGCATATCATAACAATATCTTGGGTGGGATTTTGTGGAGCAACAAAGGTGCCTGATGGACCTTTAAACTTAATGACATCTCCTAGTTTTATCGTGTCGAATAGGTAATCTGTACCTAGGCCACCTTCTAGATTAACAATTATAAATTCTAATTCTTTTTCAGCTGGATTACTTGCAATACTATACGATCGCCATCTCTTTAATCGCTTTTCGGAAATAGGAAGATCCATAGTTACGAATTGTCCTGGATCAAATTTTATTTCCTCATTTGGCTTTAGCCAAAATCTACGAACGGTTTTATTCACTTCCTCTATTCGGGTAAGATTCCCTTCATACCATTTCCACGCCATTAAAATTCTTTTCCTTTTTAATCAATTATCAATTATAAAAGTTCATTTGGAAGAAAATAGATAACTCTTTTATTTTATCAAAATAAAAAAAGCTCACCCTAATAAGGATGAGCTAGTAAGCTAAATCTTAATTGATTGAATTGTTTTCTACTTCAATAAATTATGATATTGTTCAGCTTCATTGGTATTATTAAACCTACCTATCGTTATTTCATATGATATTTTATCGTTCGCATAACTATGTTTAACGAGTATCGGTTCATTAATAAATTTTCTTAGTTGTTCAATTATATTATGTGCCGAAACGAAATCATCAGTTACCATGACCTCTATTACAGCATATTCACGTATTTTTTTTACTTTCCAAGAGGAAATAAAAGCAGCAGTGATCTCGAATTCTTTAAATTCTATTTTTTCAATTTTCTCGCTATAGTTTTCTGCTCTTAATACTGGAGCTAAAAGTACAGTGAAAAATAACATAAAAGCAATCAGCTTTATATTATACGCATTTAAATTAAAGGTCATTATCAAATTTTTTACAGCTAACATATTTCTCATTTACAATTCTAAGACGCAATACAAAAGCTCAAACACATGTAACTTTTTGGCTTCGTCTTTTTACAACTTGTAAATGTAAAATAGTTTACATTTGCTATCTGTTAGATTAAAATCATTATTAAAAAAACAAAATCATATTTCTTATTAAATCATAATTTGAAATATAATTCTGATATAGTGCATTTAAATCCCTTGTATTAAAATTTTGTTAAGAAATTTAAAATTTACCATATTTGATTTCAATGTGGGTTATACACTTGACAAAAAGATTTAAAAGCCCCCCTATGCGGAATAGAATAAAATTTATTTTTGTAGCTTTTTTGCTAATTATTGGACATTTAAATGTGCATTCTCAAAAAATAGAGGCCGCATATAGTGAATGGGATGATCAATTCGATGAATGGAAAATTCATGTCAATGAAGAAATTTATGTGATAGCCATAAAGCAATATGGAAATAACACTTTTAGTAGATGGAATCTCACTTATGAAAATGAAGATGAATTTACAAGAGGATATATGCAGCTAAAATGGGCAGAAGATTTTAACTATTTTGACTTTTTTTTAGGTCAAGAACAGTTGAGTATAACTACCATTTACAGAAATGATCCTACTGTATGGAAGATAAGCCATGGTGACCAAACACTAGTCATTCAACAGAAAAATCAATTTGAATGGTCGAAAAGAAGTCGAAGAGATTTCGAATGGGTCATGTATGAAGTAAATAATGGCTTTATACACGACTGGTATATCGATGACAGTTCTACTGACGAAATTAGTTTTGAAATGCGAGTAGCAGCTACTCTTATCATTATAGAAAAAATGGCATTTATTCGATAAGAATTAGCTTACCTTTTCTAGTTCTGCTAGTATTTGTGCAGAGTGATCACCAGTTTTAACCTTAGGAATTACTAGTTTAATATTACCAGTTTCATCAATTACAAAAGTTGTACGAAGTAAACCTTCATACTCTCTCCCCATGAATTTCTTTGGGCCCCACACTCCGTAAGATTTGATAATTGTGTGATCTTCATCAGCAATCAAACTAAATGGAAAACTATATTTATCAATAAATTTTTGGTGCTTTGCCGGTTTGTCGGGGCTTACGCCCAAAATTTCAAATCCTTGCTTTTTAAGCTCGCTATAATTATCACGTAAATTACATCCTTGCTTTGTGCAACCAGGAGTATCGTCTTTTGGATAAAAATATAGAATCAAGTTTTTACCTGCGTAATCACCTAATTTTACTTTTTCTCCATTTTCTAATGTTCCTTCGAAATCTGGAGCTTTATCGCCTGCTGTTAATGTAGTCATGAATTTAAATTTTCTACCCACTTAACATCATTATCTATTTTAAGTTTAATAAATAAAAATGTCGTCTTTGATTATTTAATATTCTTTATTCTTATCCATTTAGTGTGGAAAGCTTTCTTGTACATTTTCACATTGAACCTTTCTGTAATTTCTTACTAATTACAAAATATATGATGATGAAAAACTTATTTTACATTTACTGTGTCTTACTTTTTTGTTCTGGAATTCAAGCGCAACCATTTAGTGAAGCAATCCATTCTCCAAAACTAAAAGCCCATTTAAATTCTGATGGCCCAATATTCTATGATAGTTATTTTAATGGAGGATTATCTGTAACTGAATTTAATAATGATGAAGTTGACATTAAAGTCATGTTTGCAGCAGGATTGTGGATAGGAGCAAAAAAAGGCGATGAAAATTTTACTAGAATATCTAGATCTTGGTATTTCAAAGAAGACTTTCTCGGTGGTCCGGCAAATTACGATGGTGAGATTAATTTAAATCGTGTCTGGATAGTTTCAAGAGAAGAATTAAGAGAGCACTTAATTGATTTCGAAGATGGTACAATTTATAATTACCCAGCTATTGATATTTTACAATGGCCAGGTTTTGGAAATGAAGAATTAGGAGATGAGTTTCCAAACAGAGAATTTGCACCATTTTACGATGTTGATAATGATGGGATTTATAATGCTTTTGCTGGTGATTATCCAATTATCAGCGAATCTTTGGCGAATGTAGAACCTTATGAACTAGCTTATGCAACTTTTCATGATGACCCACAAAGTATAAACCCTATTGGTATTGAAGTTCATGCAACAATGTATACATTACAATGCGATGATTTACCTTTACTGGATCGAACTGTTTTTTCAAGCCATAGAATAGTAAATATAAGTCAAGATTATGATGAATTTCTTTTAGGATTCTGGTACGACACAGATCTTGGTTGTGTTGTTGATGATTATGTAGGTTGCAGTCCAGACCACAATTCCTTTTTTGCTTACAATAGTGATGACTATGATGGTAGTCCAGCGTATGGTTGTAAATCAAATCTTGAAAGTTTTGGGGATAACCCAGCCGTCCAAAGTACTAGATTTCTAAATAAGCCCTTACATTCATTTAGCTTAATTTATAGAGATGGTGCAGGAGAAGATTTCCCTATGCCTACAAATACTCCTGAAACTGACCTTGAAATAGGCAATAGACTGAGAGGAAAATGGTCAGATGGCTCTTCTTTCACTTATGGTGAAATTGGCTATGATGAAACATCAACAGATTTTACGAACTTCCAATATTCATCTGACCCAACAGATTCACTAGGTTGGTCAATGATATCAGCCATCACTCCTATTAAAGACAGAACTGCATTAGCAACGCTTGCCCCTAGCCCTCTTGCTAAAAATGAAGCGATAATTTTTGATATGGTCCAATTGGTTACTCTTGATGAGAATTATAATCATCTAGAAAAAGTAGCTTTAAGCATGGATGAAACTATAGAAATCCAAGAAGCATATGACAATAATTTTGAAGGAATATGTAGTACTATCACCTTTAATAAACCGATTGAAAAAAGTGACGACATAAAAATCTATCCGAACCCAGTAAGTAATGAATTAATAATAGAGCAGCATAAAAACCTTTCTTCTTATGAAATAATAAACATAACTGGATCAATTGTACAAAAAGGAACAATTTCAGGAGATAAGACAAAAATTGAAATCAATTTAGCAAATGGAATCTACTGGATAAAATTTGAATCAGAAGAATATGAATTTAGGTCCAAGAAAATCATTGTATTGAATTAAAAAAGAAAAAACCTCAATAAATAAAAAAATCCTTGAAAGCGTTAGCTAACAAGGATTTTTGTGAGGTTGCGAGCGGATTCGAACCGCTGTACGAGGTTTTGCAGACCTCTGCCTAGCCGCTCGGCCACGCAACCTTTTTAATTAGGGACGCAAAGATAAAATTCTATTAGAAATATTAAAACTTTACTAGATTTTTCTTCTGTTAATTCCCAATATTTTTATTTACTGGAACATCTCTCTTCTTTTCTCGCGCCAATTCGGCTTCCAGTTTTTTGATCTGTTCCTTAAGATCTTCAATCTCATTATCTTTATCTTTTACTCTATCTTTCAATGTTTTAATAGAACCTTCTAGTATTGACTTCTCATCTAAATCGCTGGAATTCGTTTCTACTTTTGTTTCTTCTGGAGTAGTTTCTTCAACTTTAGTTGAATTTCGTGTAGATTCAATTTTATCAGATGTATTCTTAATTAATTCCTTTACAGGCTCTATTGGGTTTTCTCCTTGGAAATAACTAACTCCGAAATACACCAAAGGTCCTACAATTAGCAAAAAGATTAAAAATCTTGCACATCCTGTTAACTTATATTTTTTAGCCATTATCTTACTTTCATTAATAAACCATTTAACTCAATATAGAGTTCTAAAAAGTCTTCTCTTTCGACGAACGATACTTTTTCTCAAATTTATACGTTTTTTTCACCTACGTAGAAAAATCCTCGTATTTTTACATCTTAAAATTACAAATAAATAAAATGGCAAAAATTCTGGTTAATGACGGCATTCATCCCACGGGTGAAAAAATGTTAGTTGAAGCAGGTCACGAAGTGAGCACAACTAATATTCCACAAGGAGATCTTCCAAGTCAATTAAATGATTTCGACGCAATATGTGTGCGAAGTGCAACTAAAGTAAGAAAAGACTTAATTGATGTATGTCCAAATTTAAAAATCATTGCACGGGGAGGTGTAGGATTAGACAATATTGATGTTCAATACGCTAAGGAAAAAGGGCTTGAAGTATATAATACACCAGCAGCTTCCTCGCGCTCAGTTGCTGAATTAGCAATGACACATATGTTGAATCTTTCAAGAGGAACTCATTTATCAAACAGAGAAATGCCATCTAAAGGTGTTTCTGAATTTAAAGCCCTTAAAAAATCATACGCTAAAGGTCAAGAACTTGAAAACAAGACTTTAGGGATAATAGGTTATGGAAGAATAGGACGAGAATTAGCAAGTATCGCTTTCGGAACAGGTATGAGAGTATTACCTGTTGATCTTCATGTGGAAACTGCAGAAATCCCTGTGGGACCAAAATCTAGTGGTCTTATGGTAAATATTGATACAGTACCCATGGATGAAATGCTTGCAAAAGCCGATTTCATTAGTTTACATGTACCTTCTACTGATAAACCAATTCTCGGCAAAGAAGAGATGTCAAAAATGAAAGAAGGAGTTATTCTAATTAATACAGCACGAGGAGGTTCAATTGATGAAGACGCTCTTCTAGAAGAAATTAATTCAAATAAAGTGAAAGCAGCTGGTCTTGACGTTTTCGTGGGAGAACCAAAACCTAGAGAAGATCTATTAAACCACTCTGCGATTTCAGTTAGCCCCCATATAGGTGCATCGACTGGTGAAGCTCAAGAAAAAATAGGAATTGAACTTGCTGAACAAATAATAGCTTACTTCAACTAAAATTAAGATACTTTTTTAGTAAAACTAGAGGTTTGCTTGAAAAAGCATCCTCTTTTTTTATACTCTACGATTAGGAACTGTGTGCTTTTTTAGGACTCTGCGACTGTCTTTTACTACAGCTGGTGATTTCTTAAAATCATGAATAAGCTTCCTCGCATAACGTGCTGTTTCTTCATAATCAACTATTGGAATCCTATAATCATTTTCCAAGTTAAATCCGTAAAACATCTGTTCCATGGAGGTTAATTTCCAGGGCTCATGAATAAATCCATCAGGACACTTACTTAGTTCAGGAACCCATTTTCTAATAAATAAACCATCTGGGTCTTGATCAATTGATTGTTTGACGGGATTATAAATTCTGATTGTGTTAATTCCAGTTACACCAGCTTGCATTTGAAATTGAGCATAATGAATCCCTGGTTCGAAATCAGTAAATTGTCTCGCCATATGATGTACTCCTGTTCTCCAATCTTGCCATAAATTAAAAACCAAAAATGAAACAAGCATCGCTCTCATCCTGAAATTTATATAACCGGTTTCATTCAGGCATCTCATTGTAGCATCTACTAATGGATAACCTGTATTTCCATTTTCCCAGCATTCAATAAATTCTCTATTTTCTTTCTTTTCCAATAATTCAAAGCCTTTATTGACAGCTCTAAATTCCATAGAACATTCCATTTCAAACTTTTGGATAAAATGACAATGCCATCTTAGTCTGGAAAAGTAATTTTGAAAATTAAATGAATCACTTTTTCTGTACCCATCTCTTTGCGCTTGAAATACTTGACGTATACTTAAATTTCCCCAAGCAATGTATGGAGACAATCTACTACAATTCTCCCTTGAGGCACTTGGCTTCGAGATGGAACTCATATATTTTGACACTCTAATTTGTGTAAATGAATTAAGAAGTTCATGCGCTTTGGATTCACCTCCATGCTGGAAAGAAGACGATGTATTAAAGGCTTTTGGGTTTAAACCCAAAGAATTCTTAAAATCATCTTTCTTTATAAAAAATTCTTTCCCTGATGATGGCTTTGTAAAAGGTTTACTCATATATTCAAACCAATCATCTCTCCAATTATCACGGTTTACCTTTCCTCTTATTACGCCATTGCTTTGAAATTCCTTCCAAATTACTCCTTTACTTTTACACCATTTACTTACTTCTTTATCCCTATTATACGTCTTTAAAATACCCGTTTCTTCATGACTAAACATCGACAACAACTCATATTGCTTAGATAATTCTTCTAATGTAAAGAGAATATTTGCATTTAATAAATGCACATAACCATAGTCACTCTCATTCATTTCTTGAACAGAATCAGACACGAAGGACCAATGCCTGTCACTATAATGGGGATCGTTTTCAAGTTGGGGTTCAATAGAAGTGAAAGCAAAAATTTTGCATGATTCCTTTTGGGCGTAAGCCAAACTTGCATTAAATGCTTTATTGTCTTGCCAACGCAAGTCTCTTTTAAACCATAAAATAACAAGAGTTTCTTTCATGATATCGAAACCATGAATTACGCACATTGTTTACTCGTAAATAACATGGACTTCGTTAGATGCAAGACGCGCTTGGCATGTAAGTATATAACCATCTTCAATATCTTCTTCATCTAAAGCATGTGAAACCTCCATTACGACTTCACCAGAAGTTAGTTTCGCCATACAAGAGCTACATGCTCCTGAGCAACAAGAATGCGGCGGATCATATCCTTTAGCTAGTAGTGCGTCTAATATGGAATCGTTTTTAGTCATTTCCAATTCAATAGTTTTTCCATCTAGAACTACAGTTGCTTTTCCGCCAGTACCGCCTTTTACTGGAATATTCTCAGCTTCTGCCGTTGTTCCAAAAGATTCAAAATGAACATTTTCAGCCATCAAACCTTCATGGACTAAAAGACTTTTAACATCTTTATTCATCGATCCCGGACCACAGATGTAAGCATGACTATTCTTCGGATTAATTTCAGGATAAACTTTCAACATTTTTTTGATAGTATCTTTAGAGATTTGACCAGCAAAATATGGAAGTTCAAGATTCGACTTCTTAAATAATCCACCAAGTAAACCTTTCTTTTCGGCAAGCGCACTATAAGCATGTTTCAAGAAAAATTGGCCAGAATACTTTTTAAGCATTACTTCTAGCTCTTCCTTATAAATCACACTATTTTCATCCATATTCCCATACATTAAGTACACAGATGAAAGCGGCTCTGCTTCTAAAACCTGTTTCGCAATAGAAATTATAGGAGTAATTCCACTTCCTGCTGCGAAAAGTAAATATTTAGTTTCTCTTTCTTCGTCAGCTTTGAAAACAAATCGCCCGTCTGGTGGCATTAGTTTGATCGAATCACCCACTTTTAAATTGTCGCAAATGTAATTTGACACCAATCCATTTTTAACTCTTTTACAGCACACTCTCCATTTATTTTCTACAGGTGCACTGCTTAAGGAATAAGATCGACGTTCTTCTTTACCATCAATTTCAAACTTTAAAGTGAGGTATTGACCAGCATTATAAGTAAAGTCATTAGTTAACTGTGAAGGAATATCAAAAACCAAAGATTTAGCGTCTTTTGTTTCTTCAATTATTTCAGAGATTTGTATATCGTGGAAGGTATTGCTCATTCTTTCTTTTTTAGAAGCCCCAAAGATGGTAAAAAATAAAAATCAAATTCAACATAAACTTTATATTTATGCCTTAATTCAATCTACATGCAATTATCAATAATTATTCCGGCGTATAATGAAGCCAATACTATTCATGAAATTCTGGATAAAGTAAAGACTGTTCAATTACTCGGAAACATGACTAAAGAATTGATAATCGTCAATGATTGTTCAACAGATGATACAAAAAATGTTCTTCTGGCTTATAAAAAGCAACATCCTGAGTTAGGTATTAAATATTTTGAGCACGAGGTAAATAAGGGAAAAGGAGCAGCATTACATACGGGAATAAAGGAATCTACAGGAGACTTTGTAATTATACAAGATGCTGATTTAGAGTATGATCCGGAAGAATTTAATATCCTTTTAAAGCCAATACTTGATGGTCACGCTGATGTAGTTTACGGTTCTCGATTTATAGGAGGCAAGCCACATAGAATATTATTTTTCTGGCATTCCATAGGAAATAAATTTTTAACGCGTTTAAGTAATTCAATGACTAACTTAAACCTTACCGATATGGAAACATGCTATAAATTGTGGAAAAGAGATATTATTCAAAGTGTGAAATTAAAAGAAAAGCGTTTTGGATTTGAGCCAGAAGTGACAGCAAAAGTTTCTAGAATTGAAGGTGTAAGAATTTATGAAGTAGGAATTAGCTATTATGGAAGAAGTTTTGAAGACGGTAAAAAAATAGGTTGGAAAGATGGTTTCCGAGCTATTTATTGTATTCTGAAGTACAACATATGGAGCCGTAAATAGAAACAGCTTTAAAAATATTCATGATTAAAAGAGAAGGAAACATAGTATTTGCGTCGGATTTTCACTTAGGCATCGATGTTAATCGTACGAGTAAAGAACGTGAATTAATGATTTGCGAGTGGCTAGAATCGATAAAAGGTACAACTAAAGAATTGTATTTACTTGGTGATATTTTTGATTATTGGTATGAATATAAAAGTACAATTCCTCGCGGTTTTTCCGATTTCCTATCTAAGTTGAAAGAATTCCGAAATGCAGGAATTGCAATTCATATTTTTATAGGAAATCACGACATGTGGATGTTTAATTATTTCACTGAAGAATATGGAATAAAAGTTCACAAGAAACCAATATACTTAGAAAAGGATGGCAAAAAATTCTACCTCGCTCACGGAGATGGATTAGGTCCTGGAGATCGATTTTACAAATTTATAAAAGTGATTTTTAGTAATCGACTTTGTCAAATCTTGTTTAGTATAATTCACCCTACAATAGCTCTACAGTTAATGAAAAAGCTATCTCAAAGAGATGCTAAGAAATATACAAAAGAACAAACCTTTGATCCTTCACAAGAATGGTTAATTCAATACGCTGAAGAAAAAAACAAAGAAACAAATTCAAACTTCTATTTATTTGGTCATAGACATTTAGTTTACGATTATAAATTAAATAATGAAACTAGAGTTATAAATCTTGGAGATTGGATTTCCTACTTTTCTTATGCGGAATGGAATGGGAAAGAACTTTCGCTTAAATTCCATAAAGAACCTGAAAAAGAAGTATACATATGAGATATTTTCTTTGTTTAATAATATTAGCTTCCTCTTGTTTAGCACTTAAAACACCTAGCAACTTAATTGATGAATCATCTCTCATAATACCACTTACAAGTCCTACGCATATGGGAATTGACGCAGTAGGTAACTTTTATGTTGTCCAATCCAATCGCTTACTTATAAAATATAGTGAAAGTGGAGAAAAACTAATTACTTATGATGAGCAAGCACTAGGAATAATAAGTTCATTATCCTGTCATAATCCATTATATATAATGTTGCATTATCTCGAAAGTAAAACGATTATTTTCATGGATAGAAACCTTGCTGTTTTACAATTTATAAATTACGGGGATTGGACAGAAGATGATGTGACAAGCGCAGAAATTGCGAATGACAATAATATATGGCTCTATAATAACACTAGAAGAAGGTTACAAAAATATAACTTAGAAGGTGTATTGCTTTTGGAGAGTTTCGATTTATATGGCTTAAGTCAAAAATCTCTTTATATAGATCAGATTGTAGAACACAACAATCAAGTATATTTAAAAAACATAGAAGGAAATGTTATAATCTTAAACAATCTTACAGGGTATATAAAAGATTATTCTTCAAGGATAGCATCAGATTTATCAGTTTCGATAGAAGGAGTACATGCTATAGAAGATGGAGAAATGGGACTTAATATTTTCAATGAAATCGAAAAGAAAAAAGTAAAAATAGACCTACTTCCAGCTTCGTTTTCCATTTTCAATGGAACTCTTTATGGCACCTTTGACAATGGAATTGCACGACTTAATTAAATGATAATAATCGTTGTGCTTTGAAATACAGTGTGACAAAGTTATCTTTACTTTCAACCCTTTTGTCTTTTCGATGATGTATCATTGAAAAATGCAGTTAATTAATAACATATGAGAATATTTATTACACTCGTAATCTTATCACTGTTTTTCTCATGTAAGACTGAGAACAAACAAATTACAACTGAGCGAATCACAACTAATTTATTTAGTAATCCGAAAGGATTAAACCCAATGATTTACTTGGGTGCTACAGACAATACTGTCAATCATTTAATGTTTTCCACATTATGTGATTACAACCCAGAAACATTAGAATTCGAAGCCGTTTTAGCTACAGAGGTTCCTACATCCCAAGCAGCTCCTACAGATGAATATCCAGATGGCATAAAATATGAGATAGAAATTAAAGAAGAAGCAAAGTGGGACGATGGCTCGCCAATAACAGGAGAAGACGTATTGTTTTCCTTGAAAACGATATTCTTACCTGCGACCAATGCGATAAAATATAGAGCGTACATGCAGGACATTTACGATTGTAAAGTAGATGAAACAAACAAGAAAAAATTTACGGTTTATTATAAAAATATCTCAATAAACTCGATGGAGTTAGTTACTAACTTTGCAATTTTGGACAAGGATTTTTATGATAAAGAAGGAGTGTTGGAGGGTGTTGTGTTGAAAGGTTTAAATAATGAAGAGGCTTACGCCCAAAGGAAAGATAAAGAGGAACTTGATGCATATGCTGAATTATTTAATAGTACCACTTATAGTGTTGATAGTGTGAGTGGTTCAGGGCCATAC
>CAYOIL010000034.1:0-21352 GCA_964403985.1 uncultured Saprospiraceae bacterium | reverse complement strand
CTTCCGTTAGTATTTTATAAGCCCTTTGGCAGATTTCAACTTTTCTCTCTGTAGAATCTGCTTGCCCTTCTTCGTCAAAAGCCATAACAATTACAGAAGCTCCATATTTCTTAACTAAATTTGCTTGCCTTTTAAATTCTTCAACTCCTTCTTTCATAGAGATGGAATTCACAATAGATCGTCCCTGAGTACACTGAAGTCCAGCTTCGATAACTTCCCATTTCGAAGAATCAATCATTAATGGAAGCTTGGCTACATCTGGTTCTGAGCTTATCATATGAAGAAATTCCTGCATCGCAGCTTTACTATCAAGCATTCCTTCATCCATATTTACATCGATAATCTGAGCTCCACCTTCTACTTGATGTCGAGCCACTGAAATGGCTTCTTCAAATGCCCCTTCTTTTATCAATCTTGCAAATTTTCTACTTCCTGTTACATTAGTTCTTTCTCCTACATTTATAAAATTCAAATTCTTTCTAGCAATCAATGGTTCCATTCCAGAATACATTGAAATCGACTCTTTTTGCTTTAATTCAGGAGGAGTAAAAGACGCACTAACATCGGCCATTACTCGGATATGATCAGGAGTTGTCCCACAACAACCACCTATTAAATGCACCAAATTATCATTCATAAAGTCACGCATATACTCTCCCATTTCTTCTGCCAATTGATCGTATTCACCAAATTGATTGGGTAGACCAGCATTGGGATAAGCATGAACATATGTATTACATATTTTAGCTAATGAAGCTAGATGCGGTTTTAACTCTTTGGCACCCAAAGCACAATTTAAACCGATGGTTAATGGTTTGGCATGTTTTACTGAAATCCAAAATGCCTCGGCTGTTTGACCGCTTAAAGTTCGACCGCTTGCATCAGTTATTGTTCCACTGATCATGACCGGCACTCTGAAACCCAATAATTCATTTAGTTCTTCAATAGCAAAAATCGCGGCTTTTGCATTAAGGGTATCGAATATAGTCTCGATCAAAAAGATATCAACTCCACCTTCTTGCAAAGCTTTTGCTTGTTCGAAGTAAGCGTCTTTTAATTGGTTAAAGGTAATGGCTCTAAACGAAGGATTATTTACATCAGGAGATAAAGAAGCTGTTCGATTGGTTGGCCCCAAAGCACCAGCGACGAATCGTGGTTTGTTTGGTGATAGTGCTGTAAATTTATTTGCTGCAGCACGGGCAAGTCGTGCACTTTCCACATTCATTTCATAGACTTCACTTTGCATGTCATAATCTGCCTGTGAAATAGAATTAGCACTAAATGTATTTGTTTCGATTATATCAGCTCCCGCCTCTAGATATTCTTCGTGAATATCTTGGATCATTTTTGGCTGAGTAATAGAAAGTACTTCATTATTCCCCTTAATATCCATATGATATTCAGCATACCTTTCTCCCCTATACACTTTCTCATTGGGCTTATGACTTTGTATCATGGTACCCATTGCTCCATCCAGAACAAGAATTCTTTGAAATAAGATCTCTTTCAATTCTTGTAAACTATCCTTATGTGCCATTAATAATCTCTATATAATGTAGTAAAATTGGTTCGTACGCCTAATCCAAAGTATAAACTATTGAGATTGTAGTCGTCTTGAACACTTGTTGATCTTCGATATTGTAGATTCAAATCTGCGAAATAATTCGGGAAAAATTCATAGTAGGCATTTAAAGCAGCTAAACCTATGTTGACTCTATGCCCCTGAAGTAATTTTTGATCGAAATTTCCAGCCCTTATGCCGTTTGGCAATAATATATTAGCTCCTAAATTATATCCTTCATCTACTACATCGAATACATTGTCTACTCCTTGGGCTGCAATGATAACTCGAGGATGAATTGTTAGTTTATTTCCTATTTGATAACGAATATCCAAAATTGCTTCCACAAAATTAGCTCCTAGTGGATGTGCAAGTGGCTGACTATTATGAGAATAGCTCGCTTGAGAAATATATACTTCCTCAAAAACTGAAGTATGTGTATACGTGTAAGGTCTCACTACATTGAATTCGCCTTGAATGTCAAGGTGGCTTACGCCCAAAAAGTCTATGGCTTTGGCGCCGAGTTGCAATCCGAATTTATTAGCCCACCAATTGAAATCTTCGCGTATAACTCCAAGGTTAAATTCATCAAGCATTAATTGTCCATATAATTGATACCCATCCACTATATTCCATTTCACTTGGCCTCCAATAAGAACATTATCCGGGCTATTTAAAAAATGCTCAACTGCTCGATAAAATATAATAGGATTTAGATATTGTAACTCAAAATTATTATCTCTATTGAATATAACCGTTTCGGTTAATGCAATTTCAAGTCTTTGAGTGGCTTTAAAACTCAAAGTATGTTGGGCCATAAATTTCTTAGGAAGGAGTACATCTCCTGACGGCTGAATTCTTTCAGTAAAAGGGGTTAATTCAGTGAAAAGATTCTGATATCTAAATTTCCAAAACTTAGTATTTGCTCTTGTAAAAAAGTAATTCGTAGCATAATCACTAAGGATCATTGAACGGATTCCATTTCCTATGAAATGTTGCCCATGTCCTGCCTCTAGGTTTAGAAATTCATTCACTTTTAAGCCTGCATATCCTCTGGCATTCAAAAAGTCATAGGCTTGTGTATTCAGATTGAAATCAAAAAACTTATACAATGCATTTCCAGGTAAGGTTTTGAATCGCTTTATTTGCCTTTCATGATATTCAAGAAAAGTCGACTGGTTCTCCAGAATCGTTGATCTGAAATAAATTCGATCTCCTAGTTGACCTTGAAACTCTATCCCTCTTGTATTTCTTAATTGATGAGAATTCCCATTTTCAAGTCCTGCTTGTAAAAATAAAATAGGATCAATCGAAAGGTATAGCTTTTCATTTTGAAATTCAAAAAAGTGAACTCTGTTTCGATAAAAATTCTTTAAAAAGGAAACAGGTTCTTTTTCTTCATAAGTTGAAAAAGCTTTATAGTCTCTTAAAACAAATGATCTATCATACATTTCCTTTGGGCGTAAGCCTAAAGAATCCAATGCCGAAAAATAATCATATACTTCATTTCGATACACGGGAAAAACTCCAGTATGTCCTTCGAAATTTCCATATTTAATTTCATATCTATCGATAAGACGAGCCGTACGGTCATTCCTTTCTACCCTTCCCGATTGACTAAATACCGAGTAACTTAGCAATAATAAAAACAGAATATATAATCCTTTCACCTTTTAAAATTTAGTAGAAATTCTTTGACAAATGTATCAAAACTTTGTCCTTTCTCTTCTATGAATTTGACTCTTATGGGTAATATATAAATGGGGATATTATTCTCTTGTAAAAAACTTCGGTGTTTGTCTAGACGTGTACTATCTTTTTCTGTAGTGATAACCACTTTTTTATCACCTTTTAACTCCAGTAATGCACGGTGAATCAAACTGACTTCATGCGGCTTAAAATTATGATGATCGTCGTAAGAATGGATGTTAACAAATCCCACTTTACTCGATACATATTCTTCTAGATAGATTGGTTTTGCTATTCCACTTAATAGAATAGCTTCAGTGTCCATGTCGAGTGTAAGTTTCTTTTTCGTATCGTACATAAAGTAAGGTGTGCCATATTCATAATATGAAAAGTAGACTTTTACCTTGTCATTAGTTACCAATTTTTTCCTCCATTCTTCACGTTCTTTTTCTGAAATATCAGATGGACATTTCGAAACAATGATAATGTCAGCTCTTGAAGAAGCTGATCTACCTTCACGCAATCGACCAGAAGGAAGTAAATGATCCGAGGTATAAGGATATTTATAATCGGTCAATAAAACATTTAGTGCTGGAGTTACTGCTCTATGTTGAAATGCATCATCAAGGATGACCGTTTGTAAATCAGGATGATCAGCGATCATAAGTGGTATTCCAAGAGCTCGACGTTCTGAAACTGACACAACCACATCCGGATATTTTAACTTATATTGAAGTGATTCGTCACCTGAGTCATCAACAGTATGACCCGGCTCAATTTCCATATATCCTGATGTTTTACGAAGATAACCTCTGCTTAATACGCCTACATTTATGTACGGTTTCAACGCATTGATTAAATATTCTACATGTGGAGTTTTACCGCTTCCTCCCATAGAAATGTTACCTACACCTATTACAGGAATATCAAAAGATGACGACTTGAGTAAGCCCGATTCGTATAAAACATTTCTGGCGCCAATTATCAAACCGTAAAGGATTGAGAAAGGCGCCAGTAAAATTTTCAGCACAATATGCTGTGACATATTTATTTTTTTGGATGGACAAGCTCCATCTCTTCTATAAGATGACTTGCTCCAGCGTATTTATCAATTACAAAGAGAACGTATCGAATATCTACCATAATATTTCTACAGATAGAAGGATCGTAATAAATATCACTCATTGTCCCCTCCCATACTCTATCGAAATTTAGACCAATTAAGTTCCCATAAGCGTCAATTGCTGGACTTCCACTATTACCTCCTGTGGTGTGATTAGACCCTAGAAAACATACTGGTACTTGCCCCGTGCTATCGACATATTGTCCATAATTTTTGGTACGGTATAAATCGAGCAATTTCTCATCAAGATCAAATTCATAATCCTCTGGCACATATTTTTCAACGACACCATCGAAATAAGTAACTGGACGATAATAAACCGCATCTCTAGGAGTATAACCGTTAACTTGACCATATGTTACACGCATTGTACTATTCGCATCTGGCCAGAATTTTTTCTCAGGAAAAACTTCTATTAATCCTCTCATATATCGCTTTTGCAATAGATCAATTTTAGCTTTTGTTGAATTATATGGCGCTGCAACTTTTTCGTCATAAATACCTTTCCAGTCTTTGTATAAAATATATACTGGATCATTCTTTAATTGTTTTAGCGCTTCTTCGGGGCTTTCGCCCAAAATTTTCATTAATGCAGTTCCATCTTTTAATGAAGAGCGTTGAAAAATATCAGTGATATATGCTTCCAAACTTTCTCCCTTATCCATAAATGCTGTAGGAGTAAATTCTTTGTTTACATTATTTCTGTACAGGTCAGCTAGTGCAACAAATACTTCTTTATCAATGTCAGCATTATAATTTTTAAACACACCTTCAAGGTAAGGAATTACTCGATTTTTATAAGCATTGTATTCGTCTGCACCTCCATTTTCATATCTAGAAATCAGTCGATCCATTATACTAGCAGTACCTAATACTTCTACATTTCGTCCTACCACTTCACTGTAATAATCTCGAGTGTAAGAGTATTTTTCAATTTCAGAATAATATTCATTAAACTTCTTCATTAAGTGACCGTATTGTCCCCATAGTTCAGGGCTTTCTTTCACCTTTTCTTCAAAAGCTTGTTCAAGTTCTAGTTTCTTATCAACAGCATTCGACTTTTCAAGACCTGTTTTCTCACCTATCCACTTTTTCCAATAATTTGCTATTCGAGCAAATTTTGAAGCATATTGAATACGAACTTTCTCATCGGCTCTCATGTACTTATCCATAATTTTCAATGAAACATCTCTAATCTCTATTTTTGCTGGATCTAGAACATCAACAATCTGACGAACTGCTACAGCTGGTAGATATTGATTCGTTCTACCTGGAAACCCAAAAACCATTGTGAAATCTCCCTCGCTTACTCCATCAAGAGAAACAGGCAGACTATACTTAGGGTTGAATGGTTTGTTATCTTCGCTATATTCAGCAGGTTCATTATTAGGACCAGCGTAAATTCTGAATAAAGAAAAATCTCCAGTATGACGTGGCCATACCCAGTTATCTGTATCTGCACCAAACTTCCCTATACTTTCAGGAGGTGCTCCTACAAGTCTTACATCAGGGTAAGAAACAGTCATAAAAGCAAAGTATTGATTTCCATTGTAGAATGGGCGAATGATTAATTCTTGAAATTCTCCAATTTCTTTAGTGGATTTATAAGCACTTATATTTTTGTCTACTACTGATTGAACTTCTTCTGGACTCATGTTGTCATTTACTCCATTAAGTATTTCTTCCGAAATGTCATCTATACGCTCAATAAATCTTACGAATAAGCCAGGATTCGCTAATTCTTTGTCCTTTGACATTGCCCAGAATCCTTTCTTTAAATAGTTATCTTCCACACTAGAATGCGACTGAATCTGTCCATATCCACAGTGATGATTTGTTAGTACAAGGCCTTCTTTTGATATCACTTCACCTGTACAGAAACCTCCAAAGTGTACAATGGCATCTTTTAATGACCCTTGATTCACGCTATATACTTGCTCTGCTGTTAGCTTCATTCCCATCGTTTGCATCTCGTCCTCATTAAGCGCTTTTAGAAGTTGGGGTAGCCACATTCCTTCGCCAGCCAAACACATTGTGCTAAAAGAGATAAAAACAAGTAATAGAATTCCTTTCATTTTATTCATTGTATAAATTATTTGGGTTGATTGTTAAAATTGGTATTATTTAAGGTAGGGGTAAAAATAGATAATTTATGAAATATAGAGGTGGGAATCAAGAGGACTGACTAGTTTAATTTTGTACATATAGTGAAAAAGTAAATGTGTTTTTGTCAAAATCATGAAATAAAACAGTCTTTTCATAATTGATATTTGTTTCAACAAAAAAATAAAACTAAAAATTATGAAATACACACTTTTTATACTTATTGCATTTGCTTTTATTACAACCTCATGTACACTTGAATGTGAAAAAACATTACAAGGAACTGTTATAGATGCATTAACAGGTGAGACATTATCGGATATCGAGGTAATTACAGAAGCTGGAAAGAATTCTAGTCAGGGATTTGGAATTTTTAGATACTATGAATCAACAACAGATAATAGTGGAAATTTTGAAGTATCAACATACTGGGATCTTGATAAATGGATAGATATCGAAATTGATGCTCCACAATATAAAAAAGTAAGTCATGAATTCACAAATGATGGAAATGAAGTATGTGGTGAAAATCATGTTGAAATAATTATGCATCGTCTGTCTCATGTAAACCTAAGATTATATGATGATCCAAATTTAGATTCATCTACTGTTTCGATATATACCAAATTTAAAACCTTTAGATCAGGAGGTCAAGTTCCTGCTGGTGACAGCTATTTAATTCCAGTTCTTGAAGAAATCCCAAATATGATCTTTATAAATCATTTCAAAGAACAGGAAGGTTTTACACACGAAGACACCATTTTTGTTGAAGTACCAAGAGGAGAAACTCAAATAATAAATGTAGGACTATAGAATGAAGCACACCTTCGATGGATTATGTTTTAAGCTAGGTTAAATAAATACCTTTATAAAGGATTCTCTTGTTCACTAAAAATTATTTCTTTACACCTTTCGTAACGTTCCATCATTTTGACTAGTATAAATATATGTAGGCAACATTCAATAGCTATTATTTTACCTGCATCTATTTAAAACCCAAGTCCAATAATTAGACTGTAAAACTAAGGACTCCAAAAAAAATAAAATGAAAAATATATTAGTCATACTACTCACAATTGTAACATGCACCGTAATAACTGCTCAAACTGAAACCAATCTAACTTTTGAATGTCTGGAAACTCCATTTCATGTAGATGAAATTTATAAAACTACTCAGATGTTTTGTGAAGATGGAGAACTCATTTATGGAGATGACGATCCTTGCAGTGATATATATTATGAAAATGGATTCGTATTTTATGTGGGTCGATTCAAACATATAAATGACGATAATCCCATAGGAATTTTTGAAGACATTTACTTTCGTGAAGAGTCTGATGGAACTAAATATGTTGAACTTTTAAAAGCAAGAATGTTTATTACAACACCTGAAGATAAAATCGTAAATTCTGTAAAATTAGAAATAGAAGATATTTCTCAAAATGGATTTATTTTTGATTACAACTATCCCAATGAATTAGAGTTCTTCAATTCATTTGAAGAGCTAGATGATGCATATCCAAATATTCATTGGGATGGGACATTTTTATTAATCGATGAGCCTGTAACCGAATTTCAAATAGGAGCAGATCATTTAATAGCTAAAAATATCTCTGTAAATCCATCAACAACAACTGCTATTCAGAATCAACCTATAGAATCTAAAGCATTTGCCTTCCCCAATCCTACGATTAATGATTTAAATTTTGATTTGGGAGAAGACAAAATCACTTCAATTGAATTATTTGATACTCAAGGGAAAGTGATTCTATTTTGCGATAATATAATAGGTGGAAAAATTACAATCTCTAATCTAATTCCTGGAACATATATTGCTAGAGCAACTACCCCAGATGGAAAGGTTTACATACAGAAGGTTATTAAACTGTAATAGGAAATCACTTAGGAATAAAGGTACTTGACACAATAGATTTAACAGCTCGAAAAAACATATATAAAAAAAACTATACGTTCTAAGATAGATTACTATCTTTGTGATTTAGTCCCGACGTGTAATTTTCAAAAGGAAAAAACACAGAGGAATTCACAGAACTTAAACGAGCTAAATCAATGGCTGTAGATGTAATATTAGGTCTTCAATGGGGAGATGAAGGTAAAGGAAAAATAGTAGATTTTCTTGCTGATCAATACGATGTTGTTTGTAGATTTCAAGGAGGCCCAAATGCTGGACATACGATTGTTATAGGAGATAACAAATATGTTTTACATACGATTCCTTCAGGAATTTTCAGACAGAACATTTTGAACTTAGTAGGGAACGGTGTAGTTCTTGACCCTATTACTTTTGATAAAGAAATTGCCAAATTAGAAGCAGCAAATATTCCTTTTAAAGATAGATTATTAATAGCTAAAAAAGCGCATTTAATTCTACCAACTCATAGAATGCTTGATGCTGCTAGTGAAGCAGCAAAAGGAAAAGAAAAGATTGGTTCTACTCTAAAAGGTATAGGTCCTACATATATGGACAAAACAGGTAGAAATGGTCTAAGAATAGGTGACATTATGCTTCCTGATTTTAAGAATCGCTATGAGAGACTAAAGAACAAGCATCTTGGATTATTAAAAGCTTATCCAGCAATTGACTTCAACTTAGAAGAAGAGGAAGAAAAATGGATGGTTTGTATTGATAAGTTAAGAGCTTTCAAGCAAGTGAATGGTGAATATTTCATCAACGAACAGATAAAAGCCGGTAAGAAGGTTTTGGCTGAAGGTGCCCAAGGATCTATGTTGGATATAGACTTTGGAACTTATCCGTTTGTCACATCTAGTAATACAATTACTGCAGGTGTATGTACAGGACTTGGAATCGCTCCTCAATTGATAGGTGATGTAATAGGAATTACAAAAGCTTACTGTACGCGAGTAGGAAGCGGTCCTTTCCCGAGTGAACTTCATGATGAGACAGGAGAACAACTTCGGAAATTAGGCCATGAATTTGGCGCTACTACTGGTCGACCAAGAAGATGTGGATGGATTGATCTTCCACAATTGAAATATACTATTATGATTAATGGTGTAACTAAAATCGTACTTACGAAGCTCGATGTTCTTAATGATTTTGAAAATATTTCAGTGGCGGATAAGTATTTGTATGATGGTTCTTCTCATGATGAACTTCCTTACGATATTACTGGTGTTGAAATGAGCGTGAATGTATCTGAAAAAGCGGGTTGGAATCAAACTTTAGATGGAATTACAGATTATAATAATCTTCCAGAAACTGCTCAGGATTATGTTAAGTTTTTAGAAAAAGAGCTTGATACTCCAGTTAGTATGGTTTCTACCGGACCTAAAAGAAGTGAGTTGATAGTGAGGTAATTATGCAATTTGTAATGAATAATTAGAAATGAGTAATTTGTTAATTGTTAATACCTAAATAACGTTAACCGGTTTTAAATATCTAATCAATAGAGCTAAAGAATTTCTTGTAGATCCTTTTTCTTGGCAAAAATCCTATTAGCAAAGCTGGATACATCAAGACGTTTAAGATCGCAAATCCACTACTAAACTCTATATCGTCAATTATCTCACTTTCGGTTTCGGATATCTTTCTCACGATATGGCGATGCTTCCACGTCTTTAATGGCGGTGGAACCACTCGGCCTACATCAACAAAATAGGCCTCCTTTTCATCAATCCCATGATCCGTAATATCACTGATCCAATCCTTATTCACCGGTGACTTAAATCGAATATGCACTTCATCTCCCGTTTCTGATCCCGTAAATTTCTTCAATTCTATCTTCGGAAATGGTGGAGCTAATGCTAAAAATAAATCCCTATCAAATCCAGCCATAACTTTCCGATAATTCCCTTGAACCCTTGTACGTAATATTAACTTCATGTTTCTTTTTTTTGGGCGTAAAGCCCTTAAAAACTTATAAGCTGAGTTCTAACTTCCCCGGATCGTAAATAAAGTAAATACATGGAAGCCAAACTAAAAGTATAACAACACAGAAATTATATGTTCAACCAATACGAGCATTTTAGAACTATTGCTCGATTACTTTTCTCCACATTCAGGTAATTTGGCGAATTACTGTCAATATCCGTAAAGTAATTATCCGTATACACTATAAATAAATCGGAAACTGGAGCAAAACGATATTGAAATCTGATGTTCAAATTTGAATTTTCACTCTGACTATTATACTGTAAAGCACCACTTAAAAAGATCTTCTTTGTAAAAGAAATATCTAATCTGGGACCAAAAAGTACAGTAGATTTCAATGATTCCAAATAAGGCATATCAAATACATTGTAGGCATAATTAAGAAATAAGTTAGCATAAGGTTGAATCCTATAAGCCACTGTCCCTCGAGTTCCATACCTCCATCCTGTATAATATTCTCCAATTGTAAACCTACTTCGCAAACTCAAATTCTTACTTCTGTCAGAATTAAATTGAAAAGCTACATTATTAAAACTATATCCATTATTTCCTGGCAACTCCACTGATTCAGTTCCTGTAGGATCCCAACTATCAGTCAAGAAAATGTAGTTGTTTTGGAAGCGGATATTAAAATTCGCTTGATTTATAAAATCCATACCCAATCTTAAGTCAATCCTTCGATCAGTAAGTATAAATTCTTCATTATAAAAACTGGATAAAGAGATAGAAGGATTGATTCGATTCAACTTTTTGTCTGTCTGATAAAAGAAAACATCAGCTCTAGGATTTATTCTGTAGAACCCTACTCTTGGAACAAATCCAACTTGTGCATCGTATTCACTTCCTATGTATTGATGATCCCATCGAAGATTCAATCTTCTTGTGAAGTAGCCTAAATTCATTCCGTGAGCAATCTTTGAGCCCTCTGTTTCTGTAGAAGAAATTGATCGATGAACGTAGGTTTTATTTGTCCACCTATTGTTATCAGTTGCAAAATTTAAATCTACCCCAAAAACCCTATTGAAGGGATCTTGGGCATCGAAGCTAGTATTAAATATAGCATCTTTATTCACAGCTATAAATCCTATATTACTTCTTTTCCACAGCTTATACTGGGTCGACATCACATTAAAATTATAACCTGCTGTATTAGAAGAAGGATCTGAGGCCGTTAGTGTATTCAACATCCCTATCCTTAGCTTATCATTGATTTTACCGCTTAATCGAGCTCCTCCATAAATAGTATTTAGAATATTTTCCTCCGTCAACGTATCTACTGAAATTCCTATTCGTCTTGAAAAAAATGGGTTCGCCCTTTCATTTCCAAAAGCACCAAATAGATCAGCGTTCTCCAAAAAGAACTGTCTCCTCTCAGGAAAGAAAATCTCAAATCTAGAGAGATTTGTAACTTGACGATCAACCTCTACTTGACTAAAATCTGGATTAGCAGTCAGGTCTAAATTCAATCCTGAGCTCACACGAATTTTGGCATCACCACCAAAATTATACCCTAGATTTCTATCACCATTTGTTTCAAAATCTTGAGTACTTTCTGCACTTACATATGGAATCAAAGAAAAGCGTTGAGACTTAGTTTCTGGTGGAGTTTTCCAATTCATCTCACCCATAAAAGCCAGATTGAAAATCACTTGATTTCTAGGAATTCTTACCCATGTAGATCTTTCATTTATTTGCGTGTCGAATCGATAAGCATTGATTCTCCAAGTTGAAACATCTGGATTAAATCGAAGAATAGAAAGTGGTATCGCAAATTCTGCAATCCACTTGTCTTCATATATTTTAGCATCACAATTCCATTTATTATCCCAGCTGGTTGTAAACTGAGAATTATTAGCTCCTCCCCCACTTATTAATCCTTCACGTTGAACACCCATAGGGTTTGTTCCAAACATAAACGCATTCGTCCTATCATTAAATGGATCGATAAGAAAAGTAAGATTATCACTTCCACCAGCTCTGAAATCTCTTTGCAAAGACGGAACGACGAATTCCTTTGTCTTAGCATGACAAATCGCAGCAATATAGAGCGTATTTTCGTCAGCTGCGAACTTCAATTCTGTATTCAACTCGGCATGAATTGAATCATTAGGAGCATATTGCCAAAAAGGAGATGAACTGGGAATGTCATCCCAAAATTCTTCTAATATTCCATCAATTTTAACAGTCGCTGTAATAGGATAAACATCGACTGACTTGTTTTCTTGCCCCGATAAACAATAAATCCCGAACATGAAAAAGAGTAAAGCAATATGCTTCATCATTTTATATTTAGGGTATAGTTATAGATTTTAGATTTTTTAGGCACAACCGTTTTTTCTGGCAAGTTTTTCGTAGTCACATAGTTGTATTGTACAGATGTGATTTTTGGTGTTTTAGGTTTAGGTGGTGCTTGTTTCTTTTCCTTAGGAAGTTTGAATTTAATTTGAAGAGATTTATGAAATACAACTTTCATTTTCCTAGTCTTCTCTACATTAAATTTCAATAATTTCACTATTCTTTCTGCCTCTTCATCGCAACCATACCCCAGACTACTTAGAATAATCGAGTCAAAAACTTTGCCTTTATAATCAATATCAAACTTAATCTTTACTATCCCTTCTTTTTTATATTTTAACGCTTCTTTAGGATACTTCATTTCTTTTGCAATAAACTCACGCATTGCTTTTAGTCCACCTGGATAGACTGGTTTTTTGATAAAGTGTTTATCTTTTTTTGCTTTTTTCACTCTTTAAAGTTACAATATATATGACTAGTTCAATAAGTCAAATGGTGACTTCTCGTAGTTGAAAGATGCTTCATCAAAAAATTGTTTTAGAAAAGTCAACATAAATTCATGTCGCTGATTTGCTTGAGCCTTTCCTGAATCAGTATTCATCAAGTCTTTTAACAAAAGTAATTTCTCATAAAAGTGATTAATTGTAGGTGCTCCACCTTTTTTATATTCTTCTTTTGACATATTTAAATTTGGGGCAAGATCCGGATTAAACAAAAGAGAACCTTTGTGTCCACCGTAGTTAAATGTGCGAGCGATACCAATTGCACCAATTGCTTCTAAGCGATCAGCATCTTGAACGATTTGTAATTCTAAGGAATTAAAATCACTAGATTTAAAGCCTCCTTTGAAAGATATATTTTCTATGATTTTAATTACCTGTTCAATGACTTCTTGATCACAATTAATACTTTCAAGAAAATGTCTAGCTGTTGTAGGCCCTATTTCTTCATTGCCATCATGAAATTTGGAATCCGCAATATCGTGCAATAAGCTGGCAAGTTCGATAATAAGCAGAGAGCCACCTTCTTCTTTTTGGATAGTACAAGCCGTCTTCCATACTCTATATGTATGCCAGAAATCATGACCTCCTTCGGCTTGCGATAGTTGTTCTTTAACGTAATCGAATGTTTGTTTGACAAATGAATTTTCCATTAGCTAAGGGTATCACAAAGTGAATGCCTTTTTTCTCTGAAGCATTCAAGAATTTTATTGAAAATAACTTTATCGTAGTTAATATTTCGACCATCGAGTTCAACAACTGGTGTTAATTCTCCCATTGTTCCTGTACTAAATATCATATCTGCATTATACAATTCTGTGAGAGATATATTTTTCTCTTCGATTGGAATATTTAATTCTTGACATATTTCGATAACAAGTCCTCTTGTTATTCCAGGTAAACAAGCGTCTGCATGTGGAGTATATACTTTTCCATATTTCACATAAAAAACATTTGTTCCATTGAGTTCGCTAGCAAATCCATTTATATCTAGCATGAGGGCTGCATCTTTGCCAGCTGCATTGGATTGTATTTTCGCTAGAATATTGTTGATAAGGTTATTATGATGAATTTTACTATCAAGTGAAAGCGGAGAATTTCTACGAATAGAAGAGGTAAATATTTTAATTCCATGTTCATTATCGTAGACTGGAGGTTTCCATTCTGCCAAGATAATTAGGGTGGGGCCAAAAATATTCAATCTAGGATCCATTCCGCTGGTCGTTTTTTCGCCTCTTGAAAGCGTTAGACGCACGTGAACATCGTCGGACATTCCATTAGCGTCAAACGTTTTTTTCAATTCCGCCTTTATTTTTTCTTTAGACGGAATGTCGGTAAAAGCCATGGCGTGTGCAGATTCTACTAAGCGAGTAAGGTGTCTATCAAGACAAAATACTCCTTGTTGGTATAGTCTTAAGCCTTCCCATACAGCATCACCACCTTGGACAACACTATCAAAAACGCCTACCTTTGCTTCTTTCCTAGGCACCATTTCACCATTAATATTTACTAATATATTCTCGTTTCGTTTATCGTATTTTTGCAGCATTATCGTATTGCTTTTTGGCGTAAAGCCACATAATATGGCATTACTTCTTCTTTAATAAGGTTTAGGCTTTCGCCCAAAATAGGTATTTCAATTGTTTTCTTTTTAAAACCAGTTGACTTATGCACATTATGGTACCAATATTTTGCCCAGCTTCCATCTTCTTTTCGAGGTCTTGCTTCCCAATGAAGCATGGAGGAATCAAAAGGAATATCAATTGCAAGGCAGAGTTTTTCGATAATATCTTTTGGGTTCTTTAAAAGTATGGCAGAATCAAGGACTACCGGCTTATATTTTCCGTTTTTTTCAATCAATTCGTATAATTCATGCTCTCTTTTTAATCCTATATCGCTAGCCGTAGGTGTTTCAATAACTTTTGCGAAAGAGTTTAAAATCAATGCTGGATGTCTTATTAAAAAGATAGCTCTATGATTATAGAGATAATTTAAGTCATAGCCTTTACAATGATGAGCCATGTTCTTAACAAATAAATACTGCCCCGAAATAGACTTTTCTTCAAGTTCATTAATGACTTGAATAGGATTGTGAGATTGTGTAGCTAATACTTCTTCTTTTCCAGGATGTTCTATATGTGGATTTAAGGAAAGATAAGCAGCATAAAAAGGCTCATCTATAACAGACATATCACTGCGTTGAGCAAATGAATACATCATTGCAGTAGAAATATTTCGTGGACCAGATATTAATTGAATGAGCGAATTCAATGGAAATAAATTTTGCAGCGAAACTACAAAAAAGACGGAAAAGAATATCTTTTCGTCTCAAAAATCGCAAAACAATTACTAAAATTTAATTCAGTTATATAACAGTAAAACATACTTGTTAAGACAATGTAAAGAACGTTAACAAAAAGTGAACTACGCTTAAAAAGTAAAAGAAATTATGAAGTTAAATATACCTTTATGCAACCTCCAAAAAGAGATCTACGTCTCTAAGTTAAGTACAACTAATAAACAATGCGCAAACTAACACTATTGCCAATCTTCCTTCTCTTTATATTCAGTAATAGTATATTTTCACAATCCTTTGAAGCAACTCGTACAAGCGAGAAGATCAAAATGGATGGTCTTCTGAATGAAACTTCTTGGGGTGCTATAGATAAAGGTCAAGAGTTCTTCAAATTTGCTCCAGATCCGGGAGAAATTAATGAAGAAAATACACATATGCGAGTCATTTATGATGACTTTGCTGTGTACTTTGGCTTCATGTTATTTGAAAAGGAAGAAGATATTTTTTCACAAGTAAATGAAAGAGACAATCCGAATAGAAGTGACTTAGTTTCTATAATTATAGACACATATAATAATGCATCTTCTGCTATGGAATTCGCTGTAACAATAGCCAATACTCAATATGATGCAAAGTGGACTTCAAATGGGTCTGACAGTAACTGGGATGAAGTTTGGGATAGTCAAACATCTAAAGTTCCAGGTGGATGGAGTTGCGAAATAATGATACCATATGCTGCCTTGCGTTTTCCGAAAAAAGATATCCAATCATGGAATTTCAACATAGTACGAATTCAAGCAAAGAAAGGACAAAGGTCAACACTTTTCAATGTAGATCCTGAAGGTGCAACTTTCTTAGCTCAAGCAAAACCACTTGTTGGGATAGAAAACATCAAAACACCTATTCGCTTAAGTCTTTATCCATATGCAACAGTATATGGAATACATAGTAAAACCAAGGACGAAAATGGAGAATCAGTAAATAATTATGGAAGTGCTTACAGTGCAGGATTGGATATAAAATATGGAATCAATGATGCTTTTACACTTCAGTCAACACTTGTCCCTGATTTTGGCCAAGTGCGAACAGATGATGAAGTGTTGAATATTAGTCCATTTGAAGTAGAATTCAATGACAATCGATCGTTTTTTACAGAAGGAACTGAAATATTTAGCAAAGCTGACTTATTCTATTCAAGAAGAATAGGCGATCAGCCTCAAAAGTATTGGGATGTATATAATAATTCAAGTGTAGACGAACAGGTTATTAGAAATCCTGCTCAGAAAAGACTTTTAAATGCTACTAAAATATCAGGAAGGACAAAGAAAGGAACAGGAATTGGGTTTTTTAATGCCGTAGAATCTCAATCTTTAGCAACGATTCGAAATATAATAACGAATGAAGAAAGAACAGAAGTAACTTCTCCGATTTCGAATTATAACATTTTTGTTGTTGACCAGAATTTACCTAATAATAGTTCAATTTCCCTTGTTAATACTAATGTTACGAGATTTTCAGAGAGTTTTCAAAATGCAAATGTGATAGGTACTGAATTTTTATTCAGGAATAAATCTCAAAAGTATGGATTTGATGGAAACTATAGTTATTCTCATTTAGATGATAAGATTGATGCGACAAAGAACACTCAAGGATATTCTACTTATTTGAGTTTAGGTAAAATGACAGGAAATTGGACAGGAGGAGCAGAGATAGACGCTAAAAGTCCTAGTTATGATAATAATGATTTGGGGATAAATTTCGAAACGAATTACATAGAGACTTCATTCAACTTACGATATTCTTTCTTTAAAAAATGGTGGAAATTAAATAGAGCTAATATATGGAGTAATTATTTCTATGAAAGAAGATTTGATTCGAACACATTTATTTCAAGACATTTCAATACTGGATTATGGACCCAAACTGTCAAACAATGGGAATTCAATATGTGGAATAACTATCGTCCAGCTTTTAAAGATTTCTTTGAACCAAGAGTTAATGGTCGTCACCTTAACATGCCCGGCTTTTTCAATTCAGGTCTGTGGATGACTAGCGATAGAAGAAAGAAGTTTTATATGAGCGGATTTGCTTTTGGAAGTAATTCATTTGAGAAGGATAGATATTTTTATGAGTTTGGAGCTGGCCCGAACTGGGTTGTAAATGATAGATTATTAATTCAAGCAGATATGTCATTAAGTAAATCTCTTAAGGAAGTAGGTTTCGCTGGACAAATAGAAACAATTAATGGGGAGACATTTATATTGATGGGACAAAGAGATAGATCAACAATAGAAAATTCTTTTTCAGTTGATTATAATATAAATTCTAATGTTTCACTTTCGGCAAGAGGCCGACATTATTGGTCCAATGTAAATTACCACAACTACTATAATCTTAAGGATAATGGAGATTTAGAATTTGATGATTTCGAAGGTAATTCTAGTTCAAACTTTAATTTTGCGAATTTCGATGTAAACTTAAGATGGAGATTTGCTCCCGGAAGTGATATTTTTATAGTCTACAAAGGAACCATCCGAGGTTTTGAATTTTCTGATGAAATTAATTATCAAGAATTAGATTACCAAACTGGACTGCAAGAGTTATGGTCTAATCCATCTGAGAACAGTTTAAGTTTAAGAGTAAATTATTTTCTTGACTATGAGCGTTCAAGAAGGGCTTTCGCCCAAAGGAGTTAAACCTACTAGTACATTTTTTAATAATTGTTTACTCAATCTATGAATAGTGATTCAATTTACTTCGAGTTATTGAGTGTACTAATTTTAATATTAGCGAAATAAAGTTCAGAAAATGCTAGATAATACATCCAGTAAAATGCCTGATGATCTACATTATTAAAATCAAGAGCATTAACTACTTGTAATCTAAAACTATTCTGCAATCTCTGATCTATGGTTTCCGTTTCACGATACATATTCATAAAGTCAGCTACCAGTTGATTCTCTATTGATAATTCAGTTAACCAAGCACCCATTTCACCTTTTATATTGGGACAGTAATAATTAATTACTTGATTGTTATCTAGTATGTAACCACATTTATCAGACCAATATTCATCAAATTCTTTGTGATTTTTTAATACGTCCCACGAAAATTGACGCTTATAGGGAAATAGAGTATTTATTGGTTTTTTGCTATTAAAATTTGTTCTTATGCTGACTTCATGCAATCCTATACAACCATCAAAAACATTATAAACAGATTGACAATGTATTTCATTTATGTATTGTACTAGAGCATTCATAAAGTCTAAAGAATCCATTTTAGCAATAAAATTTGACTCCTTTACAGGATCAAGAATTCTTTTTTCAGTTTTTTCTGAAGTACCACTTTGAGTAGAAATTATAGAATGATCTACATCTCGCTTACAGGAGGCAAAAATTAAGAAAAAGACCAAAAGATAGTTGATGAGGTTCATATGATGAACTTATTTAAATAGCTTTAGATTAAATTTAAATAAAATAAAAAACATAAATCATAAAATACAAACCAAAAGATAATAAGCCCACACCCGCTATTCTAGTAAAATAAATGAAATGTTTAGGCTTCATTATTTTTCGAATTTTGTCAGCTAAAATCACCTTCAAACTATCTGTAACTACTATTGTACAAAAGATGGTTCCTATATAGAGAATGGTTTCGCTTATATTTAAATTAATAGCGAAAACCCTAGTAGACATAATTGTTAACCAAAAAAAGAAAGTAAATGGATTTAATGTATTTACTAAAATCCCCTTCATAAAGAATTCAAAAACTGTCTTAGTCCCTAAATTTTGGGCGAAAGCCCCACCCTTTTCAACTTCGAAAATATCACCTTTTATATCTTTTTTGTTAATCGTCTTTCTTAAATTAATAATACCAATAATTATAAAGATAATGCCACCTGTTATCCCTAGAAACATTTTTACTTGTGGATTATCTAGGTATGCTTTCATTTCGTTAACAAAGAAATAACTCAATATAATAACAAGGAAATCAATAAACCAAACACCGCCGGTAATTGCAAAGCCAGCCTTTTTACCTCGTTGAATGGTGCCATTAATTGTTACAATAAATATAGGACCCAATAAAATTGCTAGAAAAAGACCGAAGAAAAGACCATTTAAAATTAAATCCATTAGGCTATTACTTTGAATTTTTCAGGCTGCACAATTTTTGCTTTTTTTAAAATAAAAGCAACCACTAAACCAAAAACGAAACCTCCTATATGAGCCCACCATGCAGTTCCCGACGCATCAGGATCTTTACCAATTTCTGAAAATGAGGAAAAAAGCTGCATAGCAAACCAGGCTCCTAAGAACCAAATTGCTGAAATGTGAACATTCCGAAATAGATAGATGACTAGTACTTTGATTTTAGATTTAGGGAAAAAGATGATATAAGCTCCCATAACTGCTGCTAATGCTCCACTTGCTCCTAAAGAAGGAATACTGCTATTGAGATTCGTTGCAACATGTGCTAAGGATGCAAAAACTCCACCGGCTAAATAAAAAAGTATAAAGAAAACCTTACCCAATAATACCTCAATATTATCTGCAAAAATCCACAAAAACAACATATTTCCTGCTAAATGAAGAATACCTCCATGTAAAAACATATTCGTTAGTAAACTAAGATAATCTCGTCCATTTAATATTTCAGTTGGAGTTGTTGCAAATACATCATAAATTCCCATTATTTGACTTTCAGATAATGTTATCATATAAAAGAAAATCAAACAATTACTTACGATTAATGCATATGTTAACCATGGTTTTGAGTCACCTTGTATATTTTCATCACCAATAGGAAATATCATAAATTATGATTTAATGTAAAGATATGATTATCTAACTAAGTAAATTTTTCCTTGAATTATACATGCCTACTCTCCTACTGGAGCTAGAGTAACTTCAAGTCCGTCAATTTCAGATGTTATTCTTATTTGGCATCCTAATCTTGAATTGTCTTCTACAAAAAATGCTTGATCTAGCATATCTTCTTCATCATCTGAAGCTTCTTTAAGATTGTGATCAGACGTTACATAACAATGACATGAAGCACATAAGGCCATTCCTCCGCAAGTACCTTCTACTGGCAATTCATATGACTTACAGACCTCCATAAGGTTCATTGCCATATCAGTAGGCGCCTCTAATTCATGAATCGCACCTTCTCTATCCTTCACAGTAATCGTAATTACATTTTCCATACTATTCTTCAAATCCATTGACACCAGCAACCGTGGTGTATTTAAAACTAAGCTTCTGGTCGGGGTATATATATTTGAATGCAGATTGCACCATTAAAGTTCCTTCATGAAAACCACTTAAAATAAGCTTTAATTTACCAGGATATGTATTGATATCTCCTATAGCGTAGATTCCTTTTACATTGGTAGAATAATCCAATGTATTGACTTCAATAGCGTTTTTAGTAATATTCAAGCCCCAGTTTGCAATTGGTCCTAACTTAGGCGAAAGCCCAAAAAGTGGTACGAAATATTCTGTATCAATAGTCTGAATTTCACCTGATTTCTTTTTAATTCCTACTGATTCTATTTTTGTATCGCCTTGTAATGAAGTTACTTGAGCTTCAGTGATTAAGTTTATTTTTCCCGCTTGTGCCAATTCCATAACCTTATCAACTGAATCGAGAGCTCCACGAAAAGAAGATCTTCTGTGTACTAAGGATACCTCTTTTGCTATATCACTCAAGAAAATTGTCCAATCCAAAGCACTATCTCCTCCTCCTGCAATTACTACTTCCTTATTTCTATACTTTTCTGGGTCTTTGATAATATAATCAACTCCATTATCTTCGTATTTTGCTAAGTTTTCTAAAGGAGGTTTTCTAGGTTCAAAACATCCTAAGC
>CAYOIL010000033.1:0-21529 GCA_964403985.1 uncultured Saprospiraceae bacterium | reverse complement strand
ACTACTTAAGCCTATAGATGATATCAATACTTCTCAGATTACTTTAATATTTTATGAAATAGCTATATTGGATGTGGCTTTGATAATTTAGAAAGAAGTAGTTAAAAACAATAAATTAAACACCCATCAGATAATTCACTATTGGTTTATCCTAATCCAATAACTGGTATATTGCAAAGCAATTATAATTTAAATCATGAAATACTTTTTTTGTTTGTTTTAAATACTAGAGGCCAGATTGTTTTAGAAACTAAAAAATTAATCAAAAAAACTGTTCATTTTATTAGGATAGCACAAAACTTAATAGTGGAATCTAATTTTGCCATTTAATAACTGACAGAGAAGTAATAACTAAAAAAATGTTAAACAATAAAAAACCAATTATCTCAAATAATATGAGGTACTTATTATTTGCATTAATAAGCGTTATAACTTTTGTTAGCTGCAGAATTGAATTCGATGGGGCAAATCATCAATGTATCCCGCTTGATGAACTCACTACTATGCAAGGTATTCCTCTTCATTATTTAGAATATCCCTTCGAAGAAATGATACATTATAATCCAAACAATCCCAATGAAATTATTTTTAGGCTTAGTGATGGAGTTGCAGATGGTTTCGAACTGGTTAAGTATAATTTGGAAACCAAAGAAAGAAAGGAAATCTATCAAGGCACTTTTTCGAATCGTCCCAGGTGGGGTAAAAACGGGTGGATACTATTAAACATAATAGATAGCTTGGGTTTTAATATTTATAAAATTGATGAAACAGGAAACAATTTAACGGCTTTAACCACAAAGGGTAATTGTTTAAATCCGGAATGGGATATAAATAGTAGTAGTTTTATCTATAGTATAGCAAATAGCTCACCTGCTCAATACATAATCGCTAACGATCAAGGAGAAATCATAGATTCTACTTATGCTGGTGTAATTGGAGATGGAGCTACTTGGCAACATGAAAAACTAATTGCAAATCCATCTTTTAAAGGTTTGGTGATATCTGACCCAGAAAAAAGTAATGCGGAAGAAATATTTCAAACAGAGGCACTAGCGCAATCTTTACCAGGAGCTGTTTGGTTGAATAATAAAGAAGTTTTTTGGTGTAATACGACTGGAATCTATATAACAAATATTGAAAGCAAAGAAACGCAGATAATTAGACAAACTTGTAATGCCCTTGCATATCAAAGACCAACATATACGCAGCAGGCGAAAAAAATTATTTTAGAGAAATTAGAAAGAATTAATGAAGATGATGGAACCGGAAAAGCTATTATTAACGTAGTTTCCATGAATTTAGATGGTACTGAAGAAGAAATTATATATATTGAATAAATCACTCAAAATATATAATCTTTTAATTGTGTTTCAATTCCCTAGTAACTAGAATAAATTTAGTATACATAAAGATACATTATCACTTTTGCGAATTATTAAAAGTATCGATGGAGACGATTTTGTAGATCCAAAGTCGTTTAATGAATTTTATTTTAAAATGATGATTTTCCCCAAGATATGATCGAATTTCAAAGAAAAAGTTGTGAAGAAGGTGGAATTATTTTATCAAAAACCGTTTGAAAAATTATCTAGGAAACAATATTTCTTAATCCCATCTTTGAAAAACAATTAAATTACTTTCTATTTAAAACCATTTGTTCTGAAGATAATCTTGACTTATATGCCCAAATGTGTTTACTAAGCCATCTTCTACCAAGTGATCCACGGTTCTTGCTAAGACTTCATTTTCAGTGAACTTTAAGCCTTTTCTTAATTCTTCATTATATTCGTAATAAAAAGTAGGATGACCAGCATATCGAAACGCCCATTTGTCATCATCGCCCAATTTGGCGCTGATTAATTTTGCTTCAGCATCATTAGAATCTTTGTGTAAAGCATAAACAATAAGTAAGACTTTGTCTTTTGTGACTGCAAAAAGCATAATATCTGAAATAATAAAATTTTCTTCTTTATAAAAACCCATGCTGCTATATGTTTCTATCCAAAGCTGAATCTCGTCGTTCAACATTGATTTCATTACGGCAGCATCTTCTTTATCTACTGTTTTATCTGAATATTCTTGAACAGTTTCATTCACTGTATACTTTTCCATTGATTTGACATTTGAACTTGTGGTGCAGGATTTAAATCCAAAAAGAATCACCAAACACCCGCATAAAAAGTAAATATGGGAAATTTTAATTAAGACCACGCGTCTGTTTCTTTAATAATTCCTATTACTTTAACAACACGCTTTTTAATTGATTCAATTTTACGCTGGATTTTCTTAATTAAAGCTTTCAACTTACGTTGCAATCCTTTAACCATCTTTTTAGCATACTTCTCTCCTTTGCTAACTTGATCCTTAGCCCACTTAGAAATCTTAGCAACTTCATCAGTTACCCAAGACGAAAGGTCATCTGATTTCTCAGTTACCCAATTCGCCATATCTGATGTTTTTGATTCTAGCCACTTGTTTGCATCATTTACTTTAGATTGCGCAGTGCCTACAACTTCATTTTCTTTATTTTTAACTTTGTCTACTTGTTTATCTTTCTTTCCTTTAACCCAATCGGAAAGTTTCCCTATCTCACCACTTAATATTCCTCCAGTCTTTCTATTCAACCAATCACTTCCATTCTTAATTTGCTCATCTATCTTGTCGTCTCCTTTTTCAACTTTCTCATCTACCCATTCATCAGCTTCATTAATCTTTTCATCTACCCATTCTTTTCCATCTTATCTTTTCTCATCTAACCAATCTTCTCCTTGTCCTATTTTCTCTTTAAATAGCGAATTTGCACTATTTACATTCATATTCATCCATTCCTCAAGTTCAGAAATTTTATCTCTTATATCTTGTGGAAGTCCTTCAAGCTTATCAATTAATTGAGGTAAATGTATAGATTGTTTTTCATATCCTTCATTCGAAACTACTTGGCCATTATAATTTTCAGTATCATAGTCAGTATCAGAATTAGGAGCTATATATCCGTCCCTTCCCGGTTTATATTTGTCAAGGGTGTACTCATGGTCTGTAACATTATGACCACCTCTATCTCCTAATAAACTTTGATCAAGTCCAGGAACGTCATGTACCATATATTCATGAATTCCACCTATAGGAGCAAGAATAGAGCCTGTACTTTTAGGTAAAATTCCCCACAATGAAAGTGGATCACTACTGTCTCCTTCACTTGAAACAGCATCGTTTTTATGTGAATATTGAACACCTCTTACTTCACTAGGATGCTCAATGTCTGCTGGTTGATGTGGGGCAAAATAATAAACAGCACGAACATCAAATACAGTTTTTCCTTGTTCTGCATTATGTGCTAAAAGTGTTTTTGCTAAACCAGCTGCATATGCTGCTCCCATACTATGTCCTACAACATTTATTGCATCAGGAATACAACCATTTTCATCAAGTTTAAATCCACCTCCTTGTAATTGACGAATGATCATTTGACCTGCAGCTTCACCATATTCCATTCTATCATTAGCTGATGAAAGTGGACCAGCACTCCCATCAAAATAAAATGTAGAGTCCGCATTTGGTTCTTTTCCAGTAAATCGTTCTTCTAATTGCTCATCAATAGAACCCCAGTAATTTTCACCACCTTCAATACTTGTATCTTCAGTATGCATGGTTTCACCATTGCCCTCAGCATCTTTTTCAGCTGCTTGCTCTCTCGTTTCATTACCTAAATAATCTCTTTCAGGTAAAAAACCATTACAATAGAAGGTCATACTTCCATTGGTCTCAAATGATTGTTGAGCAGGTTCAGATTCTGACCCACTGGTCAAATTATACTCTGGAGCTTGAGCTGCTGGTGCAGCTGTAGCAGTAAGTGAATCTGCGAAATTGATTGATTGCTGGGGAACGACGGGTCTTCTTTTCTTCTTTTGCATAAATAGTGTTGCAAGATTTTTGCTCAATTTACGATTTTTTATAATTAAAATCAATATGTCAAACATAAAACTTACCTTTTTTTGGTTTAACCCAAAAAAAAGACCCCTTGATTCTAGAACCAAGGAGTCAATTCAACTAACTAACTAAACTAATGCTATATCTTATTATACTATGTAAAATGATTATTATCTACGATGTAATAACTACCTAAAAACAGTTTTGTTTAGCTTTTAATCAAAAAAATTAAACGTTTTTTTTGAATATATCCTAATTGTCACGTAATCAAAGACTTGTAATTTGTTAAAGTGGAATTAAATGTTGATATTTTTTGTCAAGTATATAGTTTCGAACAATACTGTTTAATTCAGGATTAGGTTCTTGATAATTAATGGCCTCTAATATTTCTTCTGTACCCATTTCTAGACTTTCAAGATCAATATATCCATATCCTCTAAATTGTCCATCTTGAATAAGAAAAACTGATTTTTCTTCGTCACTTTTACCAGAATCTAAAAGAATGAAATCCCTATCGAAATTCTTTTGAAGAAAAAGAAACGCTTCTTTTGCCCTTTCATTATAGGATTCTGCATCTTCTTCAACTAAACAAGCTCCATGACATCTTTTAAGTTTGTAACTATAACAAGGGCCTTCATGCTCTTTTTCAATACCCATCTTATATTCACATAATTCAAGGTCTTTGCATAAACCAGCAAGAATAGATTTACAACTTCTCAATGAACTGTAATAACCTAAAATCGTTTTGTTTTTTTCATTCTTTTTACTTGCTTTCATCAAGGCATAACAGGTATAGCCTAATGCGTCATAATAAGTGTGAATAAAATAAGGATATTCCCTTGTCCGTTGAGCTTTATTAACTTCAGGTCTGTATTTTTTAATTTCATTGGATTCATGAACCATAGAAGCTAATTCACTCCCAGTTAATTCAAATGAGATATTATGTACATATTTTTGTAAGTTTTCAGCTTTTTTTGTGGTCTTGCTGAAATGCTGAAAAACTCTTTTTTTGATATTAATTGATTTGCCGATATAAACAGGAGTTCCGTACTCATTAAAAAAATAATACACACCTGTTGATTCTGGTAATTCATGGAGAAATTCTAAAGTTATATTTCGAGGTAATCGACTTTCTTTTATACCTTCATTGACCAATAGTTTTACATGTGAATCATTTTTTTGGACAGATAAAATTTTACCTAGAATAATTGCTGTTGCCCTAGCATCATCAAGCGCTCGGTGTCTAGCGTTTACGGATATATTAAAGTGTTTAATTAAATTTCCTAAGCTATAAGAATTTAAGCCAGGGAATGCTTTTCTAGAAAGACGAACTGTACATAATTGTCTTTTTGTATAAGTGTATCCGAGTTCTTCAAAGGCTTTTCTTATAAATCCATAATCAAAACGCACATTATGAGCCACAAATATCGCTCCTTCGGTCATTTCAACTATTGTTTTGGCAATTTCATAAAAGGGTGGAGCTTCCCGAACCATTTCGTTAGTAATTCCTGTAATTCTTGTTATATTAGGAGGAATAGATCTACCAGGATTGACTAGACTTTCATACTCTTCAATAATGTTTTCGCCGTCGTGTATAACAATTCCTACTTCAGTAATTTTATCGCGATTCGTCATTCCGCCGGTCGTCTCAATATCTATTATCGCGTATTTCTTCTTAGCCATGAATTACCGTAAATTTTAAATATATATTAACTATATATCTTTTAACGTTCTATATATTTACAAATGTAATAATACATCTTAATTTATTTTTTGAATTTACATGATAAAATCCATTTTTAATAAACAAGTTCAGTCTCTACTTTTTGTAATTATATGTTTAATTTCAACAATTACTTTTATTTCTTGTCAGAATAAAGTGTCAGAAGTTAAAAGTGATATGATTGTTCAGAAAGAGCAATCAATTATTACTGGAGCCGAAAGGATGCGACAATATATTCCATTGTTGGAAGGAAAAAATGTAGGACTGGTTGTCAATCATACAAGTGTTGTGAATGGCCGTCATTTAGCAGATACCTTACTTGATTTTGAAATAAAAGTGGCCAAAATATTTGCACCCGAACATGGATTCAGAGGAAAAGCTGATGCGGGTGCTAAAGTAAAAGATGGGGTTGACCCCAAAACTGGACTTCCGGTTTTCTCATTATATGGAAAAACGAAGAAACCGAGCCCTGAAATGCTTGAAGGATTAGATGTCGTATTATTTGATATTCAAGATGTTGGCTGTCGGTTTTACACCTATATAAGTACACTGACCTTGGTAATGGAGGCTTGCGCCCAAAAAGGTATTCCAGTTATTGTTCTTGATCGACCGAATCCCAATGGGCATTATGTGGATGGCCCAGTATTAAAAGAAGGCTTTGAATCATTTGTTGGAATGCATCAAGTACCAGTAGTTTACGGAATGACAATAGGAGAGTATGGGAAAATGGTAAACGGTGAAAAGTGGTTAGAAAATCAAGTTGTTTGTGATTATACAGTTATTGAATTGTTGAATTATGATCATAGTAAAAGTGAAGCTTTAGAAATTTCTCCTTCTCCTAATTTACAATCCTTTAACTCTATATTATTTTATCCTTGGTTATGCTTTTTTGAAGGAACTGTAGTTAGTGTAGGTCGAGGAACAACTAAGCCTTTTGAACAAATAGGACATCCTAAGTATTCCAAGAATGAATATACTTTTCAACCGAAAAGTGGTCCAGGAGCGAAATACCCAAAACTTGAAAATAAAACCTGTAATGGAATTGATTTTTCTATTCAAAATCCTAGATATACTTACTCACAAGCTGCTTTTAATTTAGATTATTTTGTAGACTTTTATAAAGATTTAAATATGGGAGAGTCTTTCTTTTTGAAGAATAATTTCATTGATAAACTAGCTGGTTCAGATCAATTTCGAAAAGATATAATCGCAGGTAAATCAGCACAACAGATAAAAGAGAGTTGGAAAGCTGATCTGGATGAATTCAAATTTGTTAGGGAACAATATTTAATTTACGATTAAAAGACTTTTCAACATTTAAAAGATAAATTTTTAGATACTTATTATGAATAAGACCTCGATTACCCGATTACTTTCAATTGCGTTAGTTGCTATAATTTTAGTAGTAGTTATTTTTAAATATTTGAAATCGTCAGATGAAGAATCTTCTGCTAAAATTACCGAAGTAACTTATCCAAGTGATGTTTTACCTATTATAGAAGAAAGTGTGATTTTATTAGGAGATGGAACAAGCATAAAAGATCTAAAGAATATTGAAGATAAACAGTATTTTTATGTAGAAAATGATGGACAAGATTGGGTTGTTTATAAAACACCAAATTCCGGAATTACTTCACCAAATTCACATAATACAAGATCAGAGTTAGGTCATAAACTCAAATGGATACCGGAAACTGGAGCTAAATTAAATGGAACACTCAAAGTACAACATGTCTCAACTTCAGGTGATGCAAGAGTAGCTTCCTCTTATTCTGTTGTAGTGGGACAAATTCATAGTGACGAAGGACACGAAAATGAACCAATAAAGATCTTTTACAAAAAATTTCCAGGACATTCAAAAGGATCAGTTTTTTGGAATTATGAAATCAATACAGAAGGCGATAATTCAAAGAGATGGGATTATTCTAATTCAATATGGGGATATGATATGTCTGTTGTAGGAGAAACAACTGATGCTTATCCTCCTGAGCCAACTGATGGAATCGAACTTGGAGAAGAGTTTTCTTATGAGATAAATGTATATAAAGGGGTAATGTATTTAACGTTTGAAAGTGCGAATCATCCTACTAAAAAATTCACTAAAAGTTTGATAGTGACAGAATATCTAGAAGATTCTGATATTCCTAAGCAAATTCGAACATTGTATGCTTCTATAGGAAGAGATGGGACAGAAAGAGCTGAGGCTTATGCTGGAGAAATCCAATATTTCAAACAAGGAGCTTACAATCAAACAAATGGTAAAAGTCCTGAATCAAATATCGTCTGGAGTTCAGGTGCAGAGACTTATAACGGAGATTTGGAAAAGCAATATAAAAATGGATGTTATACCGAAGTGTGGTTTAGAGAAGGCTTTACTGGTCCTGGAGTTGCTCCTGAAGAATAATCTTTAGATTTCATAAGATCCTTTGTCCTTGATTATCATTGGAGTGTTTCATGAATCCAAAGATAATGTGTAATTTAACTCTAGCTTTTAAAAAGTCACTAACAAGGATCAAAATTATGGATGATAAAAAGAACAAATCAAGAAGAGAATTTATTGATTTAAGTATAAAGGCAGGAATTGCCCTGCCACTTCTCGGAACAAGTTTAATGAGTTGTGACACTACAGAGAAAAATAAGACCTTAATATCAAAGGAGGCTAAACATAAACTTAAAATATTAATTCTAGGAGGCACCAGCTTTTTAGGTCCACATCAGATTGCATATGCAATGGAAAGAGGACATTCAATAACAACTTTTACTAGAGGAAAATCAAAACCTACAATTCATGAAAAATGGTTCGATCAAGTTGAGCAACTAACAGGAGATAGGAAAGATAATCTTAAAGCTCTAGAGAATAGAACGTGGGATGTTGTTATCGATAATTCTGGACATGATGCTCAATGGACAAAGGATACGGCAACTTTACTAAAAGATTCATGTGATTTATATGTTTATACTTCATCTACTGGTGTCTATTACCCATATGTAGATAGTGAATTTAAAGAAACATCAGAAGTATTAATGGTCGAACCTGAAGGAATAACAGATGAGCATATAAAAATAGAATATTGGTATGGTGTGATGAAGTCGAATTCTGAACAAGAAGCAATTAAGCAATTTGGAAAAGATCGAGTAATTGTTGTTAGACCTACCTATATGATTGGACCAGCTGATAAAACGAATAGATTTCTTCATTGGCCATTGCGCTTAAGTAGGGGAGGTGAAGTTTTAGTGCCTGGTAAAGAAGATGATATGGTACAGTATATTGATGTGAGAGACGTTGCAGAATGGACGATTAAGCTTATAGAAGATAAGAAAGTAGGAACGTATAATGCCGTTGGTCCAAAAGATAAACAAAATATGTACTCATTTATTGAAGAATCGAGTAAAGCTTTTGATGTAAGTACTTCCTTTGTAAAGATCGATGATTTTGAATTTTTAAAAGAAAATCAGATACTTTATATTGTTCCTTGGATTATGCCAGAAGGCAGTAATGTTGGTTCTGCAAAGATTAACAATGAACTAGCTAAGAAAAGTGGGCTTAGCTTTAGACCAATTTCTGATTCATTAAAGGATACACTGGATTGGTGGAATTCAACTTCTATTACTCAAGAAAAGAGAGATGAATATGAACAAGATCCAGAATCCATTCTAAATAGAGAAAAAGAAATATTGCTGAAATGGAAAGCTTTACAGAAAGGGTAAATAGCCTTTAGCTTAGATTGATTTTAAAACAAATAGAGTTGTTTGATTCTAAGTCCGTTTAAGTCAAGATGAGAGAGCTAGAATGAGAATTTAACTTGTGCCTTGACTTGCGATCGAACCCTGCCTTCTATAAATGTCACACCACTTCCAAAGTCTCTATTCACTAAATCACCATTCTCGTCATTAAACTCTTGGCTTAATCGTGTGATTTCGTAACGCCCTTCCAACATGATATTCCTTGTCGCTCGCCATCTTCCATTTAAATAAAACCTTAATCCTCTACCATTATATGCCGGGATATAATACTCATTCAAAATATCATTTTCATAAGCATAAATACGTCCGTCGAAATCATTAATGTCGAAGTATGCATATCGCAGATTAAAACTATAATTTTCTCCCACAGGCTTATAAATTACATCTTGATACACAAGAAATCCAGCATAAGAATGTGATTGAAAAATATCATACCAGCTCATTTCTACTCGATTTCTTAAAGTCAGTCCTTTAGTAACTACCTTATTGAAATTTATTCTAAATCGCTGACGAACATTAGAAACAGCTTGATCAATCTGAGCATTGGTATTTCTTAGTTTGTTTTCATAAAAATATTGGCCATACAACTCCCAGTTTCTTTTTTTGAAATATTTTACTCTTAAAAAGTATTCACTCCCTGTTCCTGGAGCATCTATTCTAAATCTTAACCACGGATTTCTCCATATATCACCATATGCGTTTATTATCCACATTTTGGAAGGTCTGAATTCTATTCCACCATAAAATCCTTGCTCATTATTTGCATTAGGACTTTCTCCAAATGAATTTGCCGAAAAACTTCTATACGATTTACTATAATCCCTGTAAGCAAAAACAATATCGAATTTTGGGTCCAAACCCACAAGAATTCCATGAATTTGAGCCATTGAATAATTCTGATCAACTGCTACTTCTCCGAAAATATTGACATTTCGAATGTTATAACCATAGTCTGCAGATGCATTTACGAATTGATTTCCTGTAGGGAAGTGTAGTTGATATAATTGTCTTCCTGGCAATAAGGTAGCATTGAATCTGTCATATAAAGCCTGAACACCTATGTGTCCTCTTTTCATTCGATACTTAAGGGCAGAACCGTATGTGAATTGTTTTAATTGATTTTTACGTAAAATTTCGGCTTCTGTACGGTTCAATCCTCCCAATGGCAAGGCAGATATGAAATTTGCATCAATAGGTGCATCTTCTTGTTCTACTATAGTTACACTTCTATTTTTATAAGAAATGAAATTAGTCCATTCTATGTTATCCGTAAGTTTCAAAGTAATAGCCCCTCCACGAAGAAAGTTTAATTCTGCTACTGAAATGTAGGCTCTTACCGCATATCCACCTTTTCGAATAGAAGTTGTCAAGGAACTCTTTCCTGCACCAAAACCATTATGCATAATTAATCCTTGTCCCAGATTAATCGAATAATCTCCTAAACTTAAGTACTTTATTCTATTCGTAAGATCTTTAGCATACAAATGAAATGACATATAATCAGCACCATACGTTTTGCCTGGATAATAATACGGTTCTCCTTGATCTTTTTCTGCAATAAATCCCATTTTGAATTTATTTCCTACAGTCATTTGATATCTTAGGTATAGGTGATTTTGGTCCCCTAGAAAACGGGCAGGATCTTCTTCTGTTCCTATAAAGCCTGCTTGTGTTTGTAACAACCTTTTCCATTTCAAGTACACTCTATGTTTGGCAGTTGAAAAATCCGATGTAAAGCTTTTTTTAGTTATCGTTGGAGTTGAAATTACAGTGGTAATATCTCTTAATAGTTGAATGGTAAGAATGTCAAAACTTGGGATTGTTTGTAGTTCGTGAATTTTATTCAGTCGACCAAGACTGGCTCGATGTTGGAGTAGATTTGAAATTTGGATTTCGCTAAGGAAAAAGAGTTCTTGTAAATCTACTCTTGTAGCTTTATTTAAATTAATAGGGTTTTTGGTCAGGATTTCATATTCTTCATATAGTGTATTGAAATCGAATTCCCCTTCTTCTCCTGAATTTTCAATGAAAGCAGCTATCATATCTGCAATAGCTTGATTGATGTAAGAATTATCTTGTGCAACGACTTTTGGGCTTAAGCCCAAACAGAAAAAAACAACTAAGAACAAAAGACTGAGCTTTTTCATATATCAAATGTACACTATGAGGACCGATTCTACTTGAATTTTCAATATAAAATTTAAGTCAATTCTTTTTCAAGTCATAAATTCAATAAAATAAGTAGTTTTGTCCCGCTATTCATATCATATGGAGATACTAAATAAATTATATAGCCCTCTGCGGCATTTCGAAGATACCAATACCTTATCATCAGAAAGTAGAACGGACTATCAAAGGGATTACGACCGGATTATATTTTCTAGTGCTTTTAGACGCTTGCAAAATAAAACTCAGGTATTTCCTCTTCCTGGAAGTGTATTTGTACATAATAGATTAACTCATTCATTGGAAGTAGCATCTGTAGGTAGATCCTTGGCTTATGAAATAGGGAATTTTATTGTATCGGAATACAAAAACGTTTTAACTGCTGAGAGCATAGACTTTTATACATACAGCTTACAAAGTGTTATAGCATCAGCTTGCCTTTGTCACGATATTGGTAATCCTGCATTCGGACACTCTGGTGAAGATGCTATAGCCAGTTACTTTTTAAAAAATGAAATCGTTTTAAAAGGGTATTTTTCAGATCAAGAATGGGCTGATCTCATTAATTTCGAAGGGAATGCCAATGCTATCAGGATTCTTACTCAACGACAAACAGGCAAGATTTCATCAGGGCTAGGACTTACAATGAGTACATTGTCAGCAATTGCAAAATATCCGTGTGAATCAATAGCCAAAGGTAAGGTTATACACAGAAAGAAATTTGGTTTTTTTCAATCTGAAAAAGATAACTTTAAGAAAATTGCAGATAGCACAATGATGGAGAAGGAATCTTCAAATCCTATCATTTATAAACGTCATCCTTTTGTATGGATAACTGAAGCTGCTGATGATATTTGTTACAATATTATCGACTTAGAGGATGCACATAGGCTTGGATTAGTCGATACAGAAAGAGTCCAATCAATTTTGCTAAATGTGATGTCTGATTTGAAAATAGATGTCGAATCAACTAAAGATAAGCTCACAAAAATTGTTAATGCAAATGAAAAAGTAACTTACCTAAGAGCCAAGGTAATAGGAATACTTATTCAAGAAGTTTCAAAACGGTATGCTGCACAATTTCAAGATGTTATAGAACATAGAATCACAAAAGGATTTTATGATCAAATTATGGACGAATCACCTTCACTAAATGATTTACTTCATCTGTCCATTTCGAAAATTTACAATAATAAATCAGTTGTTCATATTGAAAATGCTGGTTATAATATAATGTATGAATTACTTGACCATTTTATAGGTCCTACTTTACGTGATGATAAATCAAAAGTTGATCATATGGCGCTTAAATTATTACCTGATCAATTTGTATATAATGGTTCTGATTACGAGAAGATTATGGGTATTATCGATTATATTTCAGGTATGACAGATAATTATGCTACCGATCTTTATCGAAAAATCAAAGGTATCGACATGGGAATGAGTTTTTAATAAGAGGAATTTTCTTTTTGATTTAGACTTTTTGTTTCTCCCACTTCTCTTAAGTTACGTTCGATTGCTCTGGTTCTTACACCAACTGAATCAATAGAATGGGTAGGTTGCTGTATTTTTTTGGGAACTTTTTGAAGAGAATCCCCGATTTTAGGGATTTCTGTTTTGAGTTTTGATAAAACATCCCATACTTCGCTACTTCGTTTTTCTATTGCTATGGTTCTAAAACCAAGTTGTAATGAGTTTAAAAAGGCAGCCAAGTTTGATGGTCCGCATAACATAATTTTATGTTTGGTTTGAAGATCAACTAAAAGACCTGGTGTACGGGCTAACTCTGCATATAAACCTTCAATAGGAAGAAACAATATGGCGAATTCAGTAGTATGTGGAGGGCTAATGTATTTTGATTTAATGTCGATTGCCATTGAATATACAGTCTTTACTAAATTATTTTGGGCTTGATCAATTTCTGGAGGAATACCATCATCATATGCCTTTTGAAGATGCTCATATATATCCAGTGGGAACTTACTATCGATAGGTAACCACACTTCTTTGTCTAAATTTCCAGGAAATTTTATTGCAAATTCAACATGAGCACTAGAGTGGGGGACAGTCTTTACATTTAAGGCATATTGTTCGCTTGTGAGAATCTGCTCTAGGATATTTCCAAGCATCATTTCTCCCATTACACCTCTTGTTTTAACGTTATTCAAGACTTTTTTCAAATCACCTACACCAGTAGCTAGATTTTGCATTTCTCCAAGACCTTTCTGAACGGCTTCTAAGTGTTTGCTGACAGTAGAGAATGATTTACCAAGCCTTTCTTCGAGCGTTTTATGAAGCTTTTCATCAACTGTTAATCTCATTTTTTCAAGTTGGAGATGATTGTCTTTTTGAAGATCTTTAACAGAGAGATTAACTCTATCTTCCATTTTTTGGAGTTGATGTAAAGTAAAGTTTCCGTTGTCTTTGAGTTGGGTTTGAAAAGACTGAAACCATTGATTTTGGTGGTTGCCGAATAATTTCATTTGTTCCGAAAAGAGAACTTGATTTTGCTTGAGGAAAGAGTTTATTGCAAGAATTTGAGAAGTTATGTCTGAATCACTTTTTCTTTGCCTAGCATTGGAAATGCTAAGTTGAGTAATAGCAATTATAACTAGTATTAGGAATGCAATTAAGCATCCTATTAATATAGGTTCTATCATCATATTATAAATTTATATAATATGTAAATATAATGGTTTTATGGAATTAGCCTAAGAAAATAGAAAAATTGTGTGAAAGGAGTCTTTGTATATTTTTTTTGGGTTTAACCCAAAAATTAAAAGAAATAGACTTGCTAAAGGACATCATATGCATTCCATGCTTCAATTCCGCTTCTGAATTGATTGTAATTTTCATAGATTTTCTTTGCTTGTGGATCTTTTGATATTAATTCATCCATTACTTCATCTGTAGCCGTTTTTAAGGCACTTAAAGTTTCATCGCTAAATTGTAAGATTTCTACATCTGGTTGTTTTTTTATCAGATTTAAGTATTCATTATTCTTAGCTTCAAACATGCTCAAAGACCAGATATTCTGCCGAGCACTTGCCGCTTCTAATATGGCTTTATATGCATTCGGCAATTTTTCCCAAGCTTCTCTATTAACTATATTTTCCAATAAAGGACCAGGCTCATGCCATCCTGGAAAGTAATAGTATTTTGCGATTTTATAGAATCCCATCAAATAATCATGATACGGCCCAACCCATTCTGTTGCATCGATTACTCCTCTTTCTAAATTAGTATAAATTTCACTCCCTGGACTTACTATTGCTGCACCACCCATTTTTTCGACTACTTTACCTCCTAAGCCTGGAATTCTCATCTTTAAACCCTTGAAATCAAGTGGTGAATCAATCCTTTTATTAAACCAGCCACCCATTTGAGGACCAGTGTTTCCACCACCAAATGGAATGACATCAAAAGGTGCATAAAGCTCCTTCCATAATTTATAGCCATCACCTCCATAAATCCATGCATTCATTTGTTGAGCATTCATGCCAAATGGTATTGTACAAAAGATCGGCGCTGCAGGCATCTTTCCTCCCCAGTAATACGCTGCTCCATTTCCCATTTCAACAGAACCATCACTTACAGCATCAAATGTTTCTAATGGAGGTGCAAGTTCTCCACTTCCATAGACTTTAATAGTGAAATTACCATCACTCATTTCTTTTACCCATTCAGCTAATTTATTACATCCTTCTCCTAAAACTGGAAAATTTGCAGGCCAAGTGGTTACCATTCTCCATCTTACCTTTTTATTCGTTATTATGGTAGGCCCAGAAGCTTGATTCTCTTTAGTACAAGCACCAGTTATCAGTCCAGTTGCTGCCAAAGCAGAATTCCTCAAAAAGGTCTTTCTGTTTATTTTTTTGATAGACTTTTTCATTATTGAAATATGATTTTAATACGCTGTAATAAAGATATAAAAAGTGAACCCATAACTATCAAGTGGGTCTTACTAACACAATAGATTATCTAATGTATAATTTGAGGATAAATCTAATCAAAAAGAATCACTATAAGCAGTATCATTTTTCACTATATTTGCGGAAATCAACAAATTGTATGAAAGATCCTAAAGCACTTCAAGACGTTAGTGAATTCCACAAAACATTCAATCTTCCTATTCTAGATAAGCCTGTGATTCCTTCTAAAGAAAGGTGTGAACTCCGATTGTCTCTTATTGAAGAAGAACTTCAAGAGTTAAGAGAAGCTATAGAGAATGATGATTTAGTAGAGGTTGCAGATGCATTTTGTGATATCCAATATGTACTTTCTGGAGCAATTCTAGAATTTGGTCTTGGTGGTAAGTTCAAAGAATTGTTTGAAGAGGTACAACGATCCAATATGAGTAAAGCTTGTAATTCCATGGAAGAAGCTATTGCAACCCAGAAGAAATACAAAGAAGAACAAGGTGTTGATTCCTATGTTAAAGAGCAAGGAAATGAATTTCTTGTTTACAGATCATTGGACAGTAAAGTCCTGAAGTCTGTAAATTACTCACCTGCTGATATTAAAGGAAAGTTAAACGAGTAATTAAGTATTAGATAATATCGTCTAGTTGTTTTAGAGATGTTATGCTATATGTTGCTTCTGGAACCGACCCTCCTTTATTGAAAGCATCAATATAGCAAGTGTCGAAACCAAAATCGTTTCCTCCTTTAATATCAGAAAAAGGATTATCACCTATCATTAAAACAGAAGTTTTATCGGGCATATTAGCTTTTTCCCAAGCGTATTGAAAGTAAGCGTGTTCAGGTTTAGCATAGCCTATTTCATCACTTACAATTACTTGATTGAAATATTTATCAAATCCTACTTTTCTTAACCTTGGTTTTTGAACTTCTTTTAAGCCGTTCGTTACAGCTATTAACTTGTGAGAGGATTGATATTTTATTAAAGTATCCTCAGCATGATTTATAAACATGGGGTTAAGAACAAGCTGTTGGAGGTATTTTCGATTAATATATAATCCATCGATTTTTTTACCTAATTCTTGAGCGGTGTCTTCAAACCTTATTCTCCTAAGTGTTAAACCATCAATCAATTTATTTTCAAACTTAGTCCATGCTGCGTGATTATGTTTGTGATAAACTTCCTTAAATTGGTCATCATAAGGTAAACCAAGGGCTTTGGCAAAAACTTCTAAAGCAATATTAGAACTTGCTTGAAAATCAAATAAAGTATTATCAAGGTCAAAAAATAAATGCGTGTATTTTGTCATTACTTTAATTCTACTTTTATAGATTCAGAGGCGCCATTTAATGTCATTGTGTATTCATATTCACCACTTTCAATATAAATATTCCCATCCTCCCTTTCTTCGATTTTTGAAGGACTTTCTATGTATTTTCGTAATACTTTTTCATTCTTATTGTCGATAGAGAAGTCCAATGTAATGTAGGAATAACCAGAAGGGACAGTCACAGAATATTTTTTCAAAATTTGATCGTTTTTAGTCCCTAAAATTATAGACATAGTGCCGCCAGTTTTAGAATAAACAGGGATTTCTCTATCTGCTTTTGTTAGAATTCCTTGCCAGTTTTTATTCCCCCACCTAGTAGAAGCTCGACCTTTTATTTCATCTTGAATTACAAGTTGTTGATTCGGTGATGTTCGTTGGGCATAAATAGGATCAAGGTCTATTTTATAGATTGATCGACCATGAGTTCCTATTAGAAGGTCTTTGTCACGTTTATGGATTACGATATCATGAACAGCTACTTTGGGCATTTCATTGGAAATTAATTCAAATGAAGCACCGTAATTATGACTAATGTATGTGCCATGATCTGTTCCAACATAAATGATTTCTGCGAAGTGAGGATCTTCTTTAATTACGTTTACAGGTTCCATTGGTAAATCTACACCTATTTTCTCCCATGTCTCCCCAAAATCTGTAGAACGATATACTAGAGATTCAAAGTTATCCCATCTATAACCATTTAAAGATAAATAAACCGTTCCTAGTTGATGAGAGCTAGCTTGAATTCTACTTACCCAAAATTCACTTGGTAAATCCTTCATTATTTTATCCCAGCTGCCTCCACCGTTTTTGGAACGGTAAACCATTCCGTCATCGCTCCCCGTATATAGGAGACCAAATTGCATTGGAGATTCACAGATTGTGGTTAAAGTGCCATATGCAACATCGCCTTTTCGTCCACCTGCAGTTAAGTCTGGGGAGATAGCGACAAAATCTTCGCCTTGATTCATAGACCTCAAAAGCTTATTGGAGCCCATGAAAAATATATCTTGATTGTGTGAAGATAGCATAATGGGTGATTGCCAATTCCAGCGGAAAGGACTTTCTCCTAATTCATGTTTAGGTGTTATGTATTCATTTTCATTAGTACTTGTGTTTATACGAAAATAATTACCAAATTGAAAGCCAGTATAAACGGTAGTATTATCTCGAGTGTCAACTGCTATTTTCATTCCGTCTCCCCCCATTATAGATTTATATGGATATCGGCCTCGCTGATGCCATGAAACATTATTATCATATGTATGGCTTCCGAACCATACACCATTGTCTTGTAGTCCTCCATATACGTTGTATGGTTCTGCATTATCCACATTTATTGCATAAAACTGTCCTACAGTGGGAGAGTTACACTTAAAGTAATTTTCACCTGAGTCGTAGGAGATATTTACTCCTCCATCATTTCCATTAATGATATGCTTGATATTATCCGGATTAATCCAAAGTGAATGATGATCGGCATGTACATTTTCTCTACCAATATTGTTAAATGTTTTTCCCCCATCATCAGAACGAAATAATGGTACCCCAGCAATATAAACTGTTTCAGGATTACCAGGTGCCACTTGAACAAGGCCAAAGTAATAGCCATAGCTGTTGTAAACTCTACTAAGTAAATTGTCATGGGTTTTATTCCATGTTTTACCATTATCATTACTTCTGTATAAAGAAGCCCCTATTACAGGAGTATCAAATAACAGTCTATTAGCATCTTCAAGATAAATTGCAAGATCACTTGGCTTAAGTTCATCATTTTGAACCATTGATTTTAACTTTACAACTGAATATTTTTCTGGAAAGCCATTATCTTGTAAAAACTCGGTTAATTTTTCGTCAGAGATCTTTTGAAAAGCATCTTTAGACATGCTTTTGAATTGATCTTTTTGTATTCCTTCTTGTACTTTAGCTTTTTTCTCTTGCCTATAATTGTCCAGCAAAGCATAGATAACTGACTTACCATCAGTTCCGTAAGTCATACTCATACCTATTCTACCTGTTCCACTTGTTGAAGGAAATCCATTTTCTCCATTCGAAATTAATTCCCATTTCTGTCCACCATCAATAGATTTATAGATACCTGATTCCTCTCCAGCTTCTATGAAATTCCAAGCTTTTCTATCTCGTTCCCATGCTGCAGCGTAAAGCACGTCTGTATTTTGTGGATCTTGAATAAGGTCAACAACTCCAGTTTTATTTCTCCTTTATCGCTACTAACAAAAACTCCTCTTTCCGAATTAGTTGAATAGAGATGGCCTAATGAAGCTACATAAATTTTATTTGGGTTTTCTTGATCAATAATTACTCTGCCAATATGATGAGAGTCGTCCAAACCTTTATGTGTCCATGTTTCTCCCCAGTCGGCACTATAAAAAACACCTACACCAGAATAAGAAGATCTACTAGAATTTACTTCTCCTGTTCCTAGCCATATTTCACCAGTTTCCCAATTAACATCGAAATCACCAATGGTCATTACGATTTCTTGTTCAAATAAAGGATCGAAACTTGCCCCATTATTAATTGTTTTCCAAAGTCCGCCTGATGCATATGCAACATAAAATTCATGCGGAGCTTTTTCATTGACATCAATGTCGACAACACGACCACTCATTATAGTTGGTCCTATATTTGTTGCTTTAATATTGGAATAACTACTTTTTGCAGCTGACATTACTTTACCTTTGGCGCTTGTAATTCGGCTTTCCGATGAACTTGCAGAGGGAAAATTTTGGGCGTAAGCCCCATTAATTATAAACAATAAGGATAACAAGAAAAAAGCTCTCATTTATTAATATTTAAATTATTTTGAAACAAAAGATGCTTAAAATCAATTTTGATAGATGCTAAGCTAAGAATTTTTAGCGGGACTATTAAAACCATTTTTATTCGATTATAATGAAAAATAGAGGGGAGTTATATGATATAGTAATTGCAGGAGCAGGATTAGCAGGATTAACATGCTCTATTCACCTCAAGAAATTAGGGTGGAATGTTTTGGTAATTGAAAAAGAGATTTTTCCAAGACATAAGGTTTGTGGAGAATATATATCAAATGAAATTAGAGAATATTTAATTTCTTTGGGTTTTAACCCTCAAAATCATAATTGCAGTGAAGTTTCTTCTTTTAAAATATTCAGTCAAAATGGAAGTTCTATATCTCATGAATTAAAAATGGGAGGATTCGGCTTATCTAGGTTTAGCCTAGATAAAGAACTGTATAATATAGCTTTGAAAGAAGGAGTGGAGTTTATAAATGATGAAGTTATAAGTGCACATAAAGAACAATTTTCAGCTGTACATACATTAAGCGGCAAAGAATTTTATTCAAAAGTTTTTATCTCAGCTGCCGGCAAAAGATCGAAAGTAGATAAAGCACTTAGTAGAAGTTTTATGTCCAAAAGATCATCTTGGATGGGGGTTAAGGCTCACTATGAAGGAGAATGGAAAAGTAATGAAGTAGCTTTATTTCAATTTGATGGGGGATATTGCGGAGTCTCAAAAGTAGAAAATGGAAAAATTAATGTGTGTTATTTGGTACAAACAGAAGCTTTCAAAAAGATCGGAAATTTAGACGATTTTGAAAGAAAAGTTATGTTTTTAAACCCGTCTTTTAAATCGGCTATGACTGGTTTAAAGAGGACAATGAATAGAAAAGTAATAAGTCAAATATATTTTGGTAAAAAAGAAAAAGCATCGCGAGAAGCTACATTTTTAGGTGATTCAGCTGGAATGATTTATCCCTTAGCAGGAAATGGAATGGCTATAGCAATTCATACTGCTAAGATTTATAGTGAATTACTAAATTTACATTTAATTGGTGAAAGGACTTTAGAAGAAATCAACAGAAATTACAGTATTAAATGGAATAAAACATTCAATAAAAGAATTAATAAAAGTAAATATTCTCTTCAGAGCGGTATATATAATCATCAATAAAGTGATTATCTTGTAAGTCCTTTATTACCGTCCATGTCACCATGCGAGAAAGCATGATTTGTTTTTTCTTCTGGTACGCTTCAGACAGTACAAGCAATCCCACCACCAGAGATAGCTTATCTTTATCATCAATTGAACTTCGATTGTCATGAAGCGTTTTTAAAATATAGGTTTGGATGAGCCCTTTGTAAGATTTGTTGTCGTAAATTTGAATTGCTAGTGCTGTGTTTTTCTTACTTTTAAAAGCGCCTTTCGCCATGCCACTCGCCAATTCAGTTGGCGCCTTAATGAGTGCATCGATGTATTGATACGCATAAAGCGTATTATTATTTTCCCCATCAAACGCCATTAACGCCTGTGTAAGCAGTTTGTTTGGACATGTGTCTGAAATCTCATTTAATAGTCGAGATAGCTCGTTGGTTTCCTCCATAGCGGTATCGTATAGATGGATTAAATATGGGTAGATAGCGTCATGGCATCGATTAGCAGAATCAATGTTTTCTATGATGAACTCTCCAACTGCTCGAAAATCTTGCGCATTCGCTTTATGCGTCATGGCAACCAACTGGAATAAGTTGTCGTATTGTTCATTTTGAAATTCAGCAACAATTTTAGGTACTTGCGTCGAAAAAACTACACCTTCGGCATGTGTGTTCAGAGATAATGTGCTTAGAGATAAAGTGCTCAGTGATAAAGCACATAGTGGTAGTGAGCAAGCAATCGCCAGCATCTTCCTTAATAACTTACGCATAAAAATC
>CAYOIL010000032.1:7101-21668 GCA_964403985.1 uncultured Saprospiraceae bacterium | reverse complement strand
GTTACGATGCAATTTCGGTATTTTGGGCTAAAGCCAAAAAGACAATATGAAACCACTTCTTTTATTAAACCATGATGAAGAATTACTTTTACTTCTGACCTTAAGTCAATTCAACCAAATGAAATTTTTAAAATACCACCATAATTAAAGTTTAGTTCTTATATTGGCAGTCGATAAAGAACAAAAAACTGCACTTTGTGAAATATAGAATAAGCCTAATATTTATATTTTCTCTCATTTTTTCAATTAATTGGGCTGAAGCCCAAAACATAATAACTGGAAAAATTCTAGATAATTCAAACGGAGATCCATTAATAGGGGCAAGTGCGACTATAAAAGGGACAACAATAGGTGCTACCACAGACTTCAATGGAGATTTTATAATCAAAACAGAAACTGAAGGACCATATACATTAGTCTTTGATTACTTAGGATATGAGCCACAGACTCTAGAAGTAAACGAATCCAATCAGAATTCAATACTTATTAAACTTGATGAGACTAGTGTTAATATAGAGGTTGTAGAATTAGTAGGCCAAAGAGTTTCTACTAAGCAAAGGCAATCTCCTTTAACAGTTGAATCATTGGATATTCTTGCTATAAAAGAAACCCCTTCCTCCAATTTTTATGAAGGACTAGGCTCATTAAAAGACGTTGACCTGACTACTGCCAGCCTTGGTTTTACAATCATTAATACAAGAGGTTTTAATAGTACAAGCCCCGTAAGGTCTTTACAAATTATAGATGGAGTTGATAATCAATCACCCGGTCTAAACTTTTCACTAGGAAATTTCTTAGGCTCATCGGAATTAGATGTTAGAAAAGTAGACTTAATTGTGGGAGCTAGCTCTGCATATTATGGGCCAAATGCTTTTAATGGTGTAATTTCCATGGAAACAAAAAATCCATTCTTATTAAAAGGATTATCTGTCAAACTAAAAGGCGCGGAAAGAAGTTTATTTGAAGCGAGCTTAAGGTTTGCCGATGCTTTCGAAAATAAAAACGGAGATGCTTGGTTTGCTTATAAGTTGAATTTATTCCACTTAAGAGCAAATGATTGGGAAGCAGACAATTACAATCCAATTTACGGTTCAGAAAATGGGCTTGATAATCCTGGCGGATTTGATGCTGTAAACATATATGGCGATGAATTCAATAGGACTGTCAATATTATGGGAACCTTTTATAGAAAAGGGTACGAAGAAAGGGATTTAGTTGATTACAATACAAGGAATAACAAAGCTGGAGTTGCTTTACACTTTAGGTTACAACCAGAGAAAGATTTTGAATCACCAGAGTTAATTGTGTCTTCAAACTATGGTGGAGGAACTACCGTTTTTCAAGGAGACAATCGATTTTCATTACGAAATATTCAATTTTATCAACATCGAGTTGAAGTAAAGAAAAGGGATAAATATTTCTTTAGAACTTATGTAACCCATGAAGATGCAGGAGATTCTTATGATCCTTTTTTTACTGCATTGAAAATACTTGAAGGCCAAAAAGATAATGGACAGTGGAATACAGATTACATTAACCATTGGCAAATAAACATTCGACCAAAAATTGAATCTACGGAGGGATACCCTTCAATTCTCGATTATTTGGGGCAACCCGATTTATATCAAGCGGCAATTAAAGAGTTTACTGAAGTTACTTTGAGAGATTCATTTATTGTATGGCATCAAGAAACACAGGATGTTGCGAATCGTGCGAATACAATTTCAGGAGATGGAGCATATCTCGATCCAGATTCTCCAGAGTTTCAAGCTGCTTTCGATAGTATTACTTCTAGAATAGCAAATAGTGAAGGTGGAACGCGATTTTTTGATAGATCTGCATTATTACACACTCACGGTGAATATAGGTTTGATGATGTATATCAAGGAGATGTAATTAATGACATTGATTTTCGGTTAGGTGCAAATGCTAGATTTTATTTCCCTAATTCGAAAGGTTCCATACTTCTAGATACAAGCGGCGTCAATATTAACACCTATGAATATGGACTTTATGGCGGGACAAGTTTTTCATTTTTAGAAAACAAGTTGAAGTTAAATGGTACCATGAGGTTAGATAAACACCAGAATTTTAATTTTTTAGTGTCTCCTGCTGGTTCAGTAGTTTATACTCCTTCCGAAAATAACTTTTTAAGAGTTACCGTATCTTCTGCGATTCGAAATCCTACATTGACAGATCAATATTTGAATTATAATGTAGGCCCAGCAATTTTAAGAGGTAATATCGATGGAGTCTCTGGATTATATGATGCAGGTAGTTTTATTGACTTTCTAAATTCTGGACTAAAAGACACCTTACAATTGATTGACATTCCAGCGATACAACCTGAAAGAGTGCAAACATTTGAATTAGGTTATAGGACAACCTTGTTTAATTCATTGTATTTGGATTTTGGCTATTACTTTTCAAGATATAAAAACTTCATTGGATATGAATTCGCTATTGACGCGGATATTCCTGATGGCGTTTCTACACCTTCGAATGTTACCGTTTTCAGAGTCAGTTCAAATGCTAGAGACATTGTAACTACGCAAGGATTTTCAGCTGGATTTTCGTATTATTTTGCAAAACTTTATCAACTAAGAGGAAACTATTCTTTTAATCAATTAAACACCCAATCAGACGATCCCATTATACCTGCTTTTAATACGCCGAAGCATAAATATAACATTGGTGTATCAGGAAGAAATATTACAATTAATCCAGGCTTTAAAATAGAAAACTTAGGGTTTTCAATAAATTACAAATGGATACAGGGATTCTTGTTTGAAGGATCTCCACAATTTACTGGATTTGTGCCAACTTATAATTTGTTGGATGCACAAATCAACTGGACAGCACCTTTTAATACTACTTTTAAACTAGGTGCTTCGAATCTTTTAAATAATAGAAGCTTTCAAACATATGGAGGTCCGAGGATAGGTCGTATGATTTATTTATCTGCCTTGTATGAATGGGATATGAAATAATACTTTACTTTAATAAAAATTAGAAAATATGAAACAAATTTACTCATTGTTATTCGTTCTATTGTGTTTTGGAATAAATGCACAGGAACGATATTTGGATCAACAGTTTGCTGTTGAATCAGAAAAAGATATTGTTTATGGAACAAACATAAGTGTGATCACAGGTGCTCCGGCTCCTCAAGATTTATTGATGGATGTATATACTCCTTCAGGAGATACTGAAACATCAAGACCAGTAATGCTTGTTGCTCATACGGGATCATTTCTTCCACCACTTTTTAATGGTGGGATTACAGGTGCAAGATCAGATAGTTCTGCTACGGTAATTTGTAGAGAACTAGCAAGCAGAGGATATGTAGCTGTTGCGTTTACTTATAGAGCAGGTTGGCTTCCAACTTCAGAAGACCAAAATGTAAGAACTGCAACTTTATTACAAGCTGCTTACAGAGGAATACAAGATACTAGATCTTGTGTGAGACATCTTAGAAAAACGGTTGCTGAAGATGAAAACCCTTATGGAATTGATCCAGATAAAGTAGGAATCGTTGGTGTAGGAACAGGAGCATATTTAGCATGGGGAGTTGGCTCTTTATATGAATATGAAGAGTTACTTGTTGAAAAATTTATAAATACAGATACTGGCTTATCGTATATAGATACCACCTTATTAGGAAATGTGTTTGGAGATACAAATGCAACAATATGCTTAGCGAACACTCCAGGATATAGTTCTGACATTAATTTTGCTTTTTCTCTAGGAGGTGCTTGTGGTGATTTAACTTGGATTGATGGAGAAGATCAAGAGCCTGTATTTTCAGGTGTACATTGTACACAAGATATTTTTGCTCCATATGGTGATGGACCAGTGATTGTTCCTACAACTATGGAATTTGTTGTAAATGTATCTGGAAATAGAACTGCTGTAGAATATGCATCAAGTCAAGGAAACAATGATATCCTAAATGATACTGGCTTTTCTTTGACATTTGAAGATATAGTAGAAGATCAGAAAGACAAAGATGTAGATCCAGCACTTAGTGCTCCTATTAAAATGGGTGTTGATCATTTTTATGGTTTTGATTTACCGAATCCTCAAGGTTCTCCTTGGGATTGGTGGGACTTAGCGACATTGGAACTTGTAGTAGCAGGGACTAATATGCAATTAGGGACTTCATTTGATGCAGCTGTACTTCATGGTTCAGGTCTTTTAACAAATCCTGACATGTCAGCTGAAAAAGGAAATACATATATTGATACCATCATGACATTTATGGTACCACGAGCTTGTTTAGCCTTAGAATTAGGTTGTGCGTTGCCTGTTAGTGTTGAAGAAGTAGATGAATCTACAATAGGACTTGAAATCTACCCTAATCCTGCAGATTCTGAAGTTATTATCAAAACTGAAGATGCAAGTATAGAAAAAGTATATCTATACAGTATGGACGGAAGACTAGTGCAAGGAAGAACTGCATTAGATGGAAATCAAGTGACTATTTATAGAAACAATATCCAATCGGGATTATATATTGCAAGAATTACAACTGACAAAGGTGTAATTTCTAAAGAAATCATGTTTAATTAATACCTAAACAGGATACAAAACCAACATTTTAAGAGCTTCGAAAGTAATTTCGAGGCTCTTTTTTTAACCCGATTTATTGGTTTATCTTCTGAGTCTTGGGCTTTCGCCCAAAAAGTATTTCTAGTTTTTTACTTAAGAATTATATGTATGAAATGAATCTAGCTTATTAATTCTTAGTATTTATTCAACATATGGACCTCAAATCTCACTAACGGATAATGCATAGCCAGAGTCACAACGAAGGAGTGATTCTGTGATCATACTGTGTTACTAATCGTATTTCCTCCTCCAGTTTCGTTTTTAAATAGTTCTAAAATTTAGTTCGTCTTTTATAGATTCAAGATAATCAATCAAAATGAGAAGTTCAGTATCCTCCAATTCTCCTTTATAAGACTTCGGGTAAATCGCATTTCCATAATTCAATTTTGATTTATAAGGAGAATCATCAATAATAAAGATTCGTTCTAATTCATAACCTTTACGTTTCACCTTTTTGAGTGATTTGACGTAAATAAATATCTGTTTCGTTTCCTGTTTCGTAATAATCATTCAACTGTCTTTTTTGAGTTGCTTCATTTCGACCCTATACGAACTTGGTTTCAACATCTAAGTCAAGTTGGTTGATTATAGAATTCACATTGTCGTTAACTGCTGAAGACCAAATTGCGATATCATATGATTTTTTAAGTCTATTTATGAATTCATATAAATTTGGTCGTATATAAACCTTATAATCAAAAATTCAAAATCAAGTTCTCTGATTAATTTTTCCTTGGCTGCATAATACCAAGGTTTCATCTACATCTAATATGGCAAGAGCTTTAGTCACAATCTTATTTAGCTAATTAAGACCAAAATTGAAGAATTATGATTATAACATTTATTAATGAATTCTTTAAATGATTTATAATGATTCCAATGAAAGTTGAACATCTCTTTGTATAAGTCTATATCATAAGGTGCTTCATGGCTGTTATTAAAAGCCAAAATAAAATCATCTTTGTTTTCTACTTTAAAAGTCTTTAATAGGTTATCAATATTTGCTACCTCCTTCTTTGATATATATTGAACTTCACATTCTGAACCGAATTTGGTTTCAATTCTATTTCCAAAAAATGCGAGTTGACTTAGCTCTTTATTTGAGGTTGATTTAGCAATTAGGTCAGGTAATGATTTCCAAGATGTATCTATATCAATATTGCTTACTATGTATTCTGGATTTTTAATAGTTGAATAGAAATCATCATCAAGGCTCAATTGACTCAATGCATTTTGAACTTTGTTTTCTTTAAGTTGATAATATTTCGCTTGAGTACCCAATTTTATTTTTTTTATGATCAGTAACATAACAATATTGTTAATTACCTCCATTGCTCATTGCTTTCATTGCTAATTGCTTTCATTGCAAAATGCCTACATTGTTTACATTGCTCATTGCCTGCTTTACTCTTATTGCTAATTGTCTACATTGCCTTCATTGACCATTCCCCATCAATGTTGAATAAGAACTTTTTTCATTTCAAAAAGTCCATTTTTATGCGATACTTTCACAAAGTAAGCTCCATCAATTAGAAAGGAAGCATTGACAGTAATTTTATAAATTGGATGCGATGGTTGTTGGATCAAAACTCGTTCACCATTGACATTAAATAGCTCAACCGAAATTATTTCTGAATCGATACTTTCAATTACTATTACGTCATTTGACGGAACAGGATAAATGAAACTTTCTTCAACTTTTTCATTTGTAAAAATAGAAGAAGTCGAGCCTTCTTCGGAATCTGGACCTACGTCTTCAGCCGTCAAAGGTGGAAATCGAATGGATTCTAAACTATAATGATCAGCGCCAGGGTTACTAGCAATTGGTCTAGCTTGTCCATCAATGTCTTCAGGAATTGAGAGTGTAGACAAAGTAAAATCATACAAAGGGGTATTAGATGTTGTTCTCCACACACTCATGTCCTCATCATATTCTAAAGATGGGTTTTCGTTTATACTTTCAGTCTCATCAAACACTGTTGTGCCTGCTCCAGTTAAAATTCCTGCATCTCCCTCTGGATACATTAGATTATTTATCCAAGTTATATTTTCACCTTGATCATTTCCGATTTCGACAATTTCAACAAGACTATTTTCAGATCCAGTAATTATATTATTTGCAATGCTTATGTCTTTTAAATCTTTATTGTAGTTGTTATTATTATCAAACCCAATTTCAATTCCATGACTATTATTGACCAACGTATTAAAAGCAATTGTTACTCTTTCTGCTCTGAAATGCTTTGAAAGACTTGAGCTTTCGCCATCAATTGCATCCCCTTGAGTAAGAGTAATGGGTGCATCCCATTTTGTACCAGTCAATCCTTCCATATAGTTATTAATTATGACATGATCAGTGCCGTAAATACGAATTCCACCTGTATATAAAGTTGCTCCATCAGGTGATGTTCCTATTTCTTTACCCGCTCCAAAAAAGTAATTACCTTCTACCCTGTTTCTATTCCCATGCCTCAATGATAAAGTTCCATAGCTTCCAATAAAGGTGTTATGTTTAACTATATTATCACAAGATTTAACTGAAACAATTTCTGGATCACCATCACAATCTTCAAATAAATTATGTTATAGTCTTGTATAACCACTGCTTATTGACATCTCGCTCCACCCTATTCTAATCGACTCTTGCTCATTTGTTGCCCTTGGCCCATTATTCCTAAAATAGTTATGATCAATTACATCATATTGGGATTGGTAATATACCTCATCTGAACCTGTATCGTCAAAAGAACCATCTACTGTAATATAATGTCCAGGGGTTTCTTTGTTTTGAAAAGTATTATGGTCTATTCTATTGTGATGGCTTGGAAATTCAAACGGATAAGTATTATCATTCCACACCCCACCTATAAACACCCATTTAATAGATTCATCTGTTTTTAACTCAAAAACATTTCTTGTAATTCTTATATTATTACAGCCTTCAAGCTTCACCAAAGTGTCTTCCCCTTCTCCATCAAAAACAAAACCTTGTAAAGTAATATGAGCTGACTTCTTCATCACAAAATGAGATTCACCTGTCAATATGACTCCTCCTATAGTTTCAGCTTTAATAATCACTGGAGCATTAGATGTAGCAACTACTTCAAATGCAGCTTCAAAATCATTATATGTCCCATCTTTTACTATAAATACCCCTCCATTTGTCGAGGAATTAACGGCATCAGCTAGATCATCTGGATCATCGAAAGTTTGTGCTTGTAAAACAGAAAATGAACATAGTAAAAGTAAAGCAAAGGAAATAGCCTTTAGAAATAGTTTCATATTGGAATTGATTTAAATTATAATAAGAATCATATACCTTGTTGAACATAATTACGAAATATTTTGATTATCTTTTGCAAACAAACTATTTGTACAATAAATATCTCTATATGAAATCGGCTTTCGCCCAAATTTTATACTATTAACCTATGCGGATATTAACTTAGAATATTTCTTATACTATCATATCAAAATATAGAGTTAGAAAGTATTTCTTGCTGTAGTGGTGTAAAAGAGCGAAACAAAGAAAAAGTGGATCATTTTGCTTTTTTAATTCATACTATCTACATGTATTCTAAGCATAACCATATCCTTTAATTGAATCCCATTTTCGAAAATTGGTTCTTTATAATTTTTAACAAAAAAATCATTCTTAGTATTAAAAACTTCGAAACCAAATTTTTGATAAAATTCAAGCTGACCAAATGAAGCATCACCTGTTCCTACCATCAAAAATTTGTAATCTTTTAGTGCTGCCCGATTAACAGCATCATTTAATATTAATTTACCAATTCCTTTTCTTTGAAAACTCTTTGATACAGCTATATTCTTTATTTCTACAGAAAATGCATCAACCTCAAATAATGCATATGCAGCAATTAATTCCTCATCTTGTTCAACTACAAAAACATCGCAATTAAAAATGTATTTATTAATTGCCTCTTCCGTTTCATCTGCTAACAATAATAGACTATATGGAATATCTTCCTTGCTATTAAGCTGTCTTATGTTCATAAGATTACTTAGAATCTTTAATTACCTCCAACTTATTTTCATCGGATAAATACATAGTGGGTGTGCCACCTATAGATTGGACTTTTCCTTTTGTGCAAATCTGACTTCCTATTAGGTCAATAGGATCATAACTAAAATTTACAAGATTTTCCTTTTTAATAAAAACGGTGAAAATTTGATTTGGAAATTGCTTATCAATGTTCAATAATAAATTCCCATTTCTAGAATAACGCCCGCCAACTACTGTTCCACATATGTTTACTTTCGTATCCTTATTCATGAATTTAGTTCCAAAAGTAGCTGGATATGCTCTTTTTCTAGGAACTGTTTCCAAGGTTAAAGATTCTACATTTCCTTCTTGGAAACCTGGCAGCCACACTGACTTTTCCAATTGAGACTCCAATGCATTTTCTTCTTCATCACTCAAACCATGATAAAAGTCAAGTCCAGTTTTTTCTTCTATTTCATCAATTGTAAAAGCAAATAATTCTAATGAAGTTTCAGATGTGTTATAAGGCAAAATAAAGCCAATGCCTTTTTGATTTACTCTATCTATTACCACTTTGAAGTATTGTTCAGGAACTGATACTTTATTGATACTTCTTTCTACTACTTTCAAATCATCTGTTAATACACCACCTGTTACTACATATAATGTCGATGTTGGATTTCTATAAATGTAATTTCGTATCCCATTTTCTAATTCTGCCCAAATTTCGCGATTAAATTCTGGCAACTGGGGAGACATATTGGAATAGAGATAAGATTCGGAAAGTGCTTTTTCACTCCATCTAAAATCTGCTGAAGGAGCCAAATGTCCTCTATCGTATCCATATCCATCATATTCATATCCCCCATCACCTTTAGGATATTTAAGAAAATAATCCTTCTCAATTGCTGAACCTGTTGCTATGGTCGTATCGGGTCTAAAATCATTAGTTCTATACCCTCTTCCTGTAATAATGTCTGGAGTGATTACATGAGCAACCCATCTTGCTTGTTCATGCTTTTCAGAATAGGATAAGGCAATAGCTGAATGAACTGTTAATTGTTCATCTGATTCAATAGCAGGAATTACAAAATCTTGTAATTCTCCTCGAATAATCTTTAATTTGGTTTCTTCAATTTGTTTTTCTATCGAAACAAGATTCGATTCAATCTCAGATTGTTGCTGTGTTAACTTAATTAGTGTGGATTGCGGACTTTGAGAAAAACAAAGTGCAGTTGAAAAGCAAAAGAAAACAAAGAGCCTTATTCGCATATTTTTAAAGTAAATATAAGAACCTAAGCTATATTATTCTAACTTCCTTTCTTACGCTATTATTTAATTCGCAAATTTTCTTATGCAAAGGATTACAAAAATACTTTTGGGTATAATTCATGAACAAACAACATTTCTAACAAAGAATTCAATTTCACGGTACCCCTTAAATTAATTGTAAGAAATACATACATGGAATAAAACGTATTTTTTATTTATTCAATTTAGCAACTTCTATTTGTATAAATAAAGGCAAATAACTTGGTGTGCAATTCTTAGGAACAATTTCATCTTTGTATAATCCAGTCTTCTCACCAATTTCAATACACCTAGAACGATAATCTTCTTGCCATTTTCCTATTTGACATGCGGTGAAATTCATTGCCCATTGAACTTCTGGCTCCTCCTCCATAAGATTCTCTTCAATAGTGTCTAACAAATACTCAGTATTAGTTTGATCCGTCTTTCCCATCCAACGCAATCGAGCTTGATAATACCAAAATATTCTACGTTGGAGTGCATATGGACTGTTTTCCCAACTTTCGATTTGTTTGAGAGTCTGCTTATCTTTTGTAAGTTGGTTCGCCATTAGCCAATCCATTACTTGATTTCTCTCTTCGTAAGAGTGAGTTTGAATATCTATAGTAAATTGATCCACTAAGTCCGGAGTCAATTGTTTTTTATCCATTATCAATATTGCTAGATGTCTAGGTATTAATTCTGTTGTATTCCACAACTCTATTGCTAATTCATGATCTTTTTTGATCTCCTTAGCCAATTTTCGCAAGTCACCAAGCTTAGATTCAGGGCTTAATTGCGAATAATAGATTAAAGCATGTTTGGATAATTTTGTATGCATATTTTTTCAATTGTCCAGATTAACAATATCATTTTCAGAAGCTCAATAAAAACTGATTTGCTTGTTGAATTCTTTAAAACTATAAAATAAGATAAAACACAAATACATGCCTAAAAAAACCGAAAATTATTGATTTGACAACCTCAAGACTAGAGGAAAAGAAGGTAGTTAAATTCTTAAAATAGAAAAGTAAAACTTCGTCAATTGGTGTCATCGACGAAGTTATACTCTTTTAAATAGATTATTCTCCAGCGGAGAAGAAACAAACACTTAAACACAATCTAATACATCCTAAAATACAAGGAATAATATCGCTTTGTGATTCTTTCATGTTTTCCTTAACTAACTGGTTAATCATTTTTGATTTAGAATCCATTTCTGCAATGTCTCCTCACCTAAGTGATCATAAATATAACTATATTGTAGAGTAAGATTTTCTTCTGTTTTCTTTAAATAAGCTTCTGGATCTTTTTCTATCTCTTTTTTCAATTCTTCTTTCTCAGCTGAAGTAGTAGGGCCGTGATGAATGTAAAACCCAAAATATTCTGTACAAAAATTAGTATACTGTTTAGAAAAAAGGATGATAGCATGCCACATTTCATCCAGCAATGTCATGGAATATGCAATGCCGAGATTTGGTACTTTTTCACCTTCAATTTGACGTTTTGCGCTATAAAAAGATCTATGCTGTCTTCCAAAGGTACATCCCAACTTTGTCTGAATCTATCTATGACATCCATATTTTCATATGCCATAATATCCTCATGAGGAGAAACATTTATTTTTTTAGAAAGTGAAATATTTTGATTCATATCATGTGTTGTGTAGACTACAGTTAATCAAAATTTTGGAATAATGTATATTGACAACCACAGATTTATTTCAGAAAATAAATCCTCAAAGCTATATTAGCTCGACTATAAAGACGTAGGATTTAAAAAACTCAACTTATAATCAGCATATTAAGTATTCTCTGAATAAGCCCTATATACTCCATTTTTAACTATTTCATTAAATGAAAGGAGAGAAGGTAAGCTTACTTGAAAATTCAACTTAGGAGAACCTTTAAATGCCTTATTTACAAATCCCTCTTGTTCACCACTTTTAATCCATATTGAAAGTAAAACCCCATTTTTTAATGAAGAAACAGCAACAAATTGCGTTTTTCTAGAAAATGGAACATAGGTTTTACAAGGTTTCATTTTCACATCACCCCCCAAACTAAATATGTACGTTTTAATCGCTTGAAATAATTCCAATTGATCTTTAGGAAACTGATTCTCTACTAAGGTTGTAGCGTTTGAATATTCATTGATACTTAAATAGACTTCAGCTATTTTTTGAGCTTGAAAATGGCCTATTTTATGAGCCTCTTTTAACGATTTTGTTAGCTCTTTCTTTGTTTGAGGATACGAATTTTTAGATATAACCTCTTTCCATTCTTCAATATCCTTTCCAGTCTTTTTTTTCAAATTACGAAGAATTGCTTCTCCCATTTCTTTTGGACTTAAAGCCATAATTTTACTTTTCGATAAATCGGTCCGCTGGGTTTAATTAATTAAATCCATTTAACCAAAAAACCATTAACAACAACCAGAGCTTAGATCACAAGAGTTCTGAGCAGTCATAGAGGATAAATCAAGCGCCATTTTGGGTTTAACCCCACATGCATCTTCAGCTAAACAAGCCGTTTTCGTTGATAAAAGATTAAATCCTTCTGCTGAAGATTCTAAATGATATTTACCTATAGTTTCTCCTTGATATTCAACTTCAATCTCCAGATCACCTAATCCCAATTTATTTTTAGATAATTCAAGAATATTCCTCAATTTTTGAGCTTCTAGTCGGTGGTCATAATCTGATGCCTCCCACAATTGGAGATTTACTTTTTTCTCAATTCGTTCGACACCGCCACAATCAATAAAATGTCTTGTAATTAAGCCAACTTCTGTAACATGAAAATGTTCGGCAACCTTCTTTCCATTTGGTAAAGAGAATGAAATTGATTCTTTATTTTCAAGGGCTGATTGTAATTCTGATAATCTCATAGGTATAAATTTAGATGGTAAAAGTACGAAATGTGCTTTGATACTCTTCTTAAAATCTTATATCTTAAAACAATACTTTAATTAAAGCTTAATAAATGAGGATAAATAAATTTTGCCTGAATCATCTTTTAACCTTAAAACATAAAATCCACTTCTTAAGAAGCTAGTATTTATTTCGTGATTACTATTGAGTCCAGAAACAACCACAGCTCCTGATGCATCTAAAATTTCATAAGATTCGATACTTTCCTTTTGACGGAAGTCAAATTGAATTAATGAATGTGCCGGGTTAGGATAAATTTTAAAACCTAGAGCTTCTTCTTTTACTGAAGAAACTAAATCAAATTCTACCCAATTCAGATTGAACAAAGGCTGCGTAATGGTTAATCTCATTGTATAACGGCCACTTGGTAAAACAACATTAGATTCTTTCGTTTCCCAGTTTTGCCATCCTCCTGTAGAGCTAAAAGTTACAGTTTCTATTATTGTTTCTTGTCCGTTCTCGTCATATAAACTCATTCGAATTCCTCCTGATCCTCCATCGGATGCATTCCTATATAAAACCCTATATTGGCCACCTGCTGGAATGAAAACATCATACTCACAATAATCTCCGGCATCCAAATATCCAATATTCTGTCCCCCACCTGTATCCGTGGTGTTTTCTAATTCAATACCTTCTTGAAAAACATACTCTTCAGCTTGAATTCGTGTAGGTATAATAAAGAATGTAGGTAAATTATTTTGAACTTCTTTTAATGCAAATGTTTCCAGTTGAACTCCATCCGTTGAAAAAATAGTCGTTCCAAAATAACTAACCTTCACCACGTCAGTAAAAACCATTTCCTGATCAACTTCCAATTCAATAAAACGTTCATTTTCACTATTGAACCAAACATCAGTAGGAGTATAAATTGCCCCACTTATAAAAACACTAAAATCAGATGCATTTAAATTACTAGTGTTCTCATCTAAATACTTATTCATATTCACTGAAACAACTGTATTACTATCAACCGAACCTGCAACAAACTTTGTTGAGACTTCTGCAATTTCTCCTGTTTTTACAAACTCATATTGACCAAGGTTAAAGCCTTCTCCATCAGCATGAAATATGAAATGATCCATATCATTGTAAATTACAATATCCTCTACACTAGTTGTTTGCCAAGATTGATAGCCTCCTGAAAAAGGAACAAAAGGAGTATCAGAAATTGAAGCTCCATCTGTTGAGAAATGAAATTTTCCACCAAAATCACCCCCTGCAGTCCGTACATTAATTGTGTAAACTCCTTCTTCTACATCTTCCAAACTGTATTTCATCCATTCACCTTCATTTAACCATCCAACATTAAAATCTACTATAGATTCTATATCCATAGAAGGTTCAATGTCAACTCCATCATTTCGCATAGCCCAACCATTATTCCAAGCAGTATATGTTCCTGTACTAACATGATAAGTAGCTGCTTCATTATCATAATAAGCATGATTAATACTTCCCATATCATAATGAACCGCTGGTATTGTTCCCGGAATTTTTAGCGAAGAATAAGGTACTGTTTCATCTGATTGTACTTGTCTAAACATAGCATCAATAACACCTGGCTCGAAAGTACATTTCTCCATGTTGAAGTTATCAGCTAATTGCATCAAAGCAAAAGTTGCATTTTCCTGAGTTGGTTCTGCTCCAGTCCCTTCCCAATAATTTAGTAATGATTGATAGGAAAACGTTTTATTCGCTGATAATGGACCTGCAATAGCCTCTACC
>CAYOIL010000032.1:4313-7091 GCA_964403985.1 uncultured Saprospiraceae bacterium | reverse complement strand
TTTTTCATCGGCCACCATGCCCAACCAATATTATGACTTTCCAATAAAGAAATGGCATCGCGAAACCATTGATTCGAGTTTTCGCCACTTTCTCCTAAGTAAAGCGGTACATTATGTGTTTCTCTTAAATCAAGTACCCATTGAATAGAGGCTTGATCATTCGTACTCCAATATTTATGCGGGCTGTAAACTATTTCATCATCCCAGGGAGGTGTTAAACCCGTGAAATCATTCGCGAACCAGTTACCTTCTATAAATAAAATATGATTTTGATCAACAGTCCTTATACTGTCGGTCACCCTTTCATAAACGCTTCTTAAAAGAGTTCCACCTGGTAAATTCCAGTTTGTTTCATTTATTAAATCATATCCAGCTACCCATTTTTCATCAACATATCTTGCAGCAAGTTGCTTCCATAAGGAGGCTAATTTTTCTTGATTAAATGAGCTTTCCCACAATGATGGTTTAGTAGGATCATAATCTGAAATCCCTTCGTCATAGCCTTGTCCACCTGGAGTAGCGTGCATATCCAAAATAACATACATTTCATTTTGAGCGCACCAAGAAATAAGTGAATCTGTTAAGTCAAATCCTTTTGAAAGCCAGGTATTCTCTCCTTCTACTGGTTCTTTTTCGATAGGAAGTGTGTAGAGATTATAATGCATCGGTAGTCTTACCGAGTTAAATCCCCAAGCTTTTAATGAATCAATATCTTCTTTAGCAACATGATTTTCTAACCAAGCATCATAAAAATCGTTTGTAACTTCCTCCCCTACTAAGTCTTGGATCTTCTGTCTGATTTTATGTTGAGGATTTGCGAAACTTGCGGTTTGTAGCATATATCCTTCTTGGACCATCCATCCACCTAGCCCCATTCCTCGTAATAAAACAGATTCTCCTTGTTCGTTTACAATTTCTTTACCATTAGTAGATAAAAAACTTTGGGCTTGAGCCCAAAAAGAAAAAAAAAGCACACATAAAAGGGCAACAAATCTCATTTGCTAGTTTTTATCAAACACTCGAATATAATCTACAACCATTACTTGAGGAAATTGAGTTGTTGCGTCTGGATAACCAGGCCAATTTCCACCAACAGCAATATTAAAAATAAAGAAGAAAGGTAAGTCAAAAGGATAATCCCCATTTACATCACTATTGGATAAGGTGAAAAACTGATTATCATCTACATACCAAGTAATCTTATTCGGCTCCCAAATAATACTAAATACGTGGTACTTTTCTGAAAATTTCTCTCCATTTGACAAGGAATAACCATTCCCTTTATAATGACTAAATCCTTGCCCTTGATTACCCCAGTGAGCCGTTCCATGCACCTCTCCTGGTTCATGTCCTACTAGCTCCATGATATCTATCTCTCCACATGCTGGCCAACCGACATCACCTATATTAGTACCCAACATCCATATGGCAGGCCATATTCCTTGACCTTCCGGAAGGATTGCTCGCACATCTACACGACCATGAGTAAACAATTTTTTATTCTGAGTAATAATTCGTGCTGAGGTATAATCTGCCCCTTGAAATTGCTCTTTTATTGCTTCAATTACAAGATTCCCATTACTAAGGTAACTATTGTTTTTACTATCAGTATAATATTGTGATTCATTATTCCCCCATCCTGAATTACCTATTTCATGCGTCCAATCTGCTGTATTTAACATCGTCCCATCAAATTCTTCTTGCCAATTCAAAGTATATCCACCGTATGATTCTGGCGTAATGTAACCATCCTCTGGGATATTCACTTTATCATCTTCGTTACGTATTGTACCAACACCTTTTGGCTTAGCAATCATTGCATTTGTCGCATTAGATAATCTTACGAAAAATTGCTCATCGCTTTCTTTCCATTCATCTCCTATTACTTCTACCCCTATACTTAATGATTTTGTACCAGCAGAAAAATTCAATTGACCATTTGTTGCAATAAAGTCATCATCATTTTCGGCAGTATCCTCCTCCGTTTCATATTCAACTGTAATTTCTTGTTCTGATGTTTCGCTTAAAATCACTTGAAATACGAATTGATTATTTTCATTTAATTCAAATTTCGTAACATCTTGAACCGAAATTCTAATATCAGGGTCATCAACGACTGGAGGTTTTGGGTCGCAGCCCAAAAGAGAAAGAAAACAAATAAAAAAAAGTAATCTGTACATATATTATGTCTTTGATTTTAAATAGTAACAAAAGTAAATTTCCAAACAACCCCACCATAATCAGCGAATAAAACCATTCTATCATCTGTTAATTCAGAAATATTTAAAGTTACAGATTCTTGTGGCGTTCCTACTTCAGCAGCTGTTCCCACTTTATAAAGTCCCATCCATGCTCCTAATCCAGCAACAGTTATTGTTGATGAAGTAACAGTATACGAATGATTCCCTGAACCCCATACTGCGTAATTCGCAGGAAAATCAGCTTCTGGATGACAACCAACAGACAATCCTAAATCAGCTGGAAAGATATCTCCATTTCCATCAGAATCTGCCCAAAGATCTCCTTTAGCATCAAATATAAAATCTCCGTCAGAAGTAAAAGTATACTCATCATTGAAATGACATGTTCTATCTGCAACATCCGTATCAGAATTAGCCCACCAAGTTTCATCTAGACTAGGCCCTACATTCAAAGCTCCTGCTTCAGGTGCTAGCACCCATGTTCTAGAATCACAACCAGTTAACAGCTCTACGTTTCCTACACAAGCATTTGGATCATCGGTAAGTACATTAATCGCTCCTTCGATTGAAGCAGAAC
>CAYOIL010000032.1:0-4259 GCA_964403985.1 uncultured Saprospiraceae bacterium | reverse complement strand
GTTAAAAGCAGTCATTGTAAACGGATATTCTCCTTTGAAAGGAATATCTAATACGATCTCATTTCCATCTTTTGAACCTAAAGTTCCTAAATCCCACCCCGTAATAAATGCACCTGAAGTGGTATTTTCAAGAATAAACTCATTTGCATTACTCCCCTGAGAAATCTCAAAAGAAGGATTGGGTAAATCACCAAGTTCAATTTTATCTTCTACATATGGTGTACAAGAAATAACCAATCCTATAAAACAAATCAGTACAAATTGTAAAATTCTCATAATTTATATTTTAAAAGTCTTCACTTTATTTTTTAATAATTAATATCCGCTGTTTTGCTTAATTGCTCCTTCAGTAATATCTATTTCAGATTGAGGAATAGGCAATAATTCATGGACTCCACTTACAAAACCTCTATCAGCTAATTCGATTGCCGCATTTCCAGTACGTACTAAATCGAAAAATCTATGACCTTCTGTTGCTAACTCTCTTTGTCTTTCATTGTAGATAAAACTTAGTAAGTTATCGCCAGTTTGTGAATTAGCAGATTGTAAACCTACTCTGTTTCTTACCATATTTAAATGCGCTCTTCCTTCTGCGTCTTGATTGTTTCTTGTTCGTGCTTCTGCAGCCATCAAGTAGACATCAGCTAATCTTATTTCTCTTACATTGTAACTCCAGTTCAATGCTGGCTCTCCATCAGTTGCTTTGTCAGACTCTAACCCAGCATATTTTCTGATGAAATAATTCGTATTTTGGTAGCCTTCAGTATAACTTGCTCCATTAAGTCTTAGCAAATTCCCATCAATTATAGTATGCTCATATCTAGGATCACCTTGAAGTTTGTCTACTAATTTTTGAGATACAGGACAGAAACTCCATCCAGTTGCAAAATCAGGCCCTACATAATCTCTCATCCCGAAAAACTGAACACTGTAGTTACCTTCAGATCCGTTAGCAAATCTATCCCATCCTGCTCTTGCAGCTCCAGAGTGAGAAATTTCAAATACAGATTCTACTCCATATTCATTATCACTTTTAAAGATATTTCCGAAATCTGTTTCTAATTGATAAATTCCACTATTTATAACCTCTTCAAACAAGTCAGCTGCTTCATCCATTCTTGATTCGTCATTCTGATAAAGGATAACTTTACCAAGAAGTGCTTTTACTGCACCTTGTGTTACACGACCTAACTCATCAGCAGGGACACTTATAGGAAGCTCAATTGTGTTGATTGCATCATTCAGGTCACTTTCAATTAGTGCATAAATATCAGCAACAGAAGCTTGTGTTTGAGTATAAAATTCATTTCCAGATAATACTTTATCAATTAAAGGTACTTCTCCGAAAAATCTTACTAAATCGAAATAGTAGAAAGCACGCAAGAATTTTGCTTCTGCAATTGTTCTATTTTTGAATAATGGGTCTATTCCTTCAAGCTCTTCTGCTTTTTCCATTATTAAATTCGCTCTGTAAATTCCAGTGTAACCTTTATTCCAAAGTCCAGCTTGAGGTCCTAAGAAAGGGTCAAGTTGAAACATATCGTAAGCAACCCAACTAGGTTGATCCGAAGCATCACTTCCTCCTGCGTGAGTATCATCAGAAGCCGCATTAAGCAAGCCAACTTTCATTGTCCAGCCATTAGTTCCTTCCCAAGAAAGGACGTCATATGCTGCAACCAAACCTTCAAAGATTTCTTCTTCAGTTTGATAATAATTAGATTCTAGAATTTGTCCCTTAGGAGTTAATTCAAGCCAATCAGAAGTACATCCCGTAAATACTGCAAGGATGGATAATATGAATATGTTATATTTTATATTTTTCATTATTTCTATTTTTACTTATTAAGATTATATTCCTGTACTAATTCCTATTAAAAAGAATCTTGGTTGAGGATATAAACCTCTATCTACACCATTTAGTACTTCTGGATCATAACCAGAATAGTTAGTAAACGTCAATAAATTATTTCCTGATACATAAACTCTTGTTGATGTTAATCCTATTCGTTTAGTCATATTAACAGGAAGAGTGTAACCTAGTTGTAAATTTCTTATTCTAAAGAACGAAGCATCTTCAACATAGAAGTCTGAACTTCTACTAAAGTTTTTATTTGGATCGTTCATTATTAGCCTAGGATATTCGTTTGTAGTCCCTTCTCCTGTCCATCTTCCCAATGCATCACCTTGTAGATTTGCCATTTGAAGATCAAATCTTCTTGTTGCTTTATACACATCAACGTCATGAACTCCTTGTCCGAATAATATCAAATCAAATCCTTTGAATTCAAGATCGATGTTCATTCCATATGTCCACTTCGGTGTAGGATCACCAATAAATGTTCTGTCATCATTATCTAAAACACCGTCTCCATTAAAATCAACAAATTTGAAATCTCCAGGTGCAGCATCTGGCTGTAATAAACCACCATCAAGTCCAGTATAAGCATCTATCTCTGCTTGATTTTGGAATATTCCATCTGTTTCAAATCCAAACAAATAACCGATAGGTAAACCTTCAGTTATTCTAGTAATTTCTAGTGCTTGTGGAGAAAATGTTTGGCCAGGTAAAAACTCTTTATCGTTTCCTAAAAAAGTTACTTCGTTTTCATTGTAAGCAACATTCGCACCTACATTATATTTAAGAGCACCAATATTATTTTTATATCCAAGCTCTAGCTCTATTCCTCGGTTCAACATACTAGCTACATTACCAGCAGGTCCACTATTTCCTACATAACCAGGTACTGCAACATCAAGCAACATGTCCACAGTGTTTTTCCTGTATACATCCATTGTTACTCGAAGTCCTTTAAATATATTAGCATCAAATCCAAAATTTGTTTGATAAGTGGATTCCCATCTTAAATCAGGATTTGAAATAGCATTTGGACTAGTTCCTGTTGTTAATACATCATTTAATCCAAATACATAATTTCTTCCACCTCCTACTAATGAGATATATCTAAAATCACCAATATTATCACTTCCATTAATTCCCCATGAAGCTCTTAACTTCAAGAAATTTATGATATTATTATTTGCTAAGAAATTTTCTTCTGTTACTACCCATCCAGCAGAAATTGCTGGGAAATATCCAAATTTATTGTTTGGTCCAAATCTAGAAGATCCATCAACTCTCATCAAAGCAGTTAATAAATACTTTTCTTGGAAATTGTATGTTAATCTAGTTAAGTATGAAGCCGTTCTTGACTGATATTCATAACCACCAAAAGTTTGATCATCAGCTGGCACACCAAATAACAAGGAAGCTTCCTCAATTGAAGTTACTGGTATATTATTAACATTACCACTTATTCCTTGACCATTATTATTTTCCGCTACTACACCACCTAATATACCTATCGAGTGACCTCCAAAGGTATTTTGGTAAAATAAAGTGTTTTCAAAAATGGTATACAAGCCGCGATTTTGATTTCTGTTATATCTAGTTATATCATTTCTATTCGCAGCATTCAAGTAATAAATAGGAGTAAATCCTTGTCCTCCCCAAAATGCTAAATCTGCACCTATACTTGATCTAAATGTTAAGCCTTTGAATATATCCAACTCTCCAAAAGCACGTCCTACGATTTTATGACTATATCCATCACCCTGCTGAGTTGAAAGGGCTGCAACAGGATTTAAAACTTCAGAAGTTACAAGGTTTGAAATTCCATAAGGTATTCCCTCTTCATTTGTAACAACTGGAAAATTCTGAAAAACTGATGATTCAAGTACTTCAGGTCTAGTTTCAAGAAGTGGAGTAATAGGATCTAAGTTTATTGCTCTACTTAAAGGAGAACCAAATTCCGTATTTGTTGCTACGCCCAATGAGTTGATATTAGTATAAGCTAAGGTATTTCCAAAACGAAGACCCTTCGTTATTTCATGATTCGAATTGAATCTAGCAGTAAATCTTTTAAAACTCGACTGATCATTCGAAACGATTCCACTTTGATCAAAATAACCAAATGAAGCATAATATTGTGAAGCTTCACTACCTGCACTTATACTTAATTCATGATTAGTCATAGGTGCTGATTCATTGAAAACTTCACTCTGCCAGTCCGTTCCTTCTCCTAGTGCACTAGGATCTTCAAACAAAATTCCACCACCAGCAGCTACAGATGATTCATTCATTAATGTAGCATATTCAGTGGCATTTAATAAGGATAGTTTTTTCCAAGGTGCTTGAGTCCCGGCATATGCGCTGTAATTTACAGCCATTCTACCTTTGCTTCCTTTTTTGGTTGTAACCA
>CAYOIL010000031.1:0-22182 GCA_964403985.1 uncultured Saprospiraceae bacterium | reverse complement strand
AAAGTATCGAATTGAAAAAGGAACTAATAAAAAATGCAATCAACATTTATAATACTGTCTTGTCCTAAAATAGCGATACACAAAAAAAGTATTGTGATGAAAACATTAGAAAACAATGAGTATAAGAAACGTACACAAAAAGTGTACTTGCCCCAATCTTTAGTACCGTTTTTGCCTAATATTAAGTTTGAAAATAGATGCTGTTTTCCACATTTCAATGATTAAAATCCATTACAGGATTTTGATTGTTGGATTGTGGTAAACAACCTTTAACACTAAGCTACTTTTAGCTTATTGACAAATAAAAATGCTGGGTGGTAATCATTAATACTTGAATGTCTTCTTGAGTAATTATACTCTTTGATAAAATCATTTATTAAGTGAAATAAATGGTTTCCATCTTGTGGTGCAATCAAATATAGTCTTTCATATTTTATGGTTCTCCAAAATCTTTCAATAAATGCGTTATCAGTTGCTCTTCCTTTTCCATCCATACTTAATTTAACTCCGCTTTCTATTACGGTACTTACAAATATCTCTGAGGTGTATTGAGCTCCTTGGTCAGTATTTATAATTTCTGGTTTACCATATTCCAGCATGCACTCTTCTATCAATTCAGCACACCAATTTGCTTCCATTGTATTTGATATTTTCCATCCTACAATAAACCGTGAATATAAATCAATAACGGCCGTTAAATACATAAACCCTTTTTCCATGGCAATATATGTAATGTCTGTTGCCCATACTTGGTTAGGGCCTCTTATTTCTAAATCTCTTAACAAGTAAGGGAATACTTTATGATCCTTATTCCGCTTCGAAGTATGTGGCCCTGGCATAATAGCTCGCAATCCCATTACTTCGTAATACAATCTATCTACTCGATTGCGACTAACCTTAAATCCACAATCGAGTGTTAAGTATTTATACATTCTAGGAGCTCCTTTATATGGATGCTCTAAATAATGAACATCCATTAACTCCATAAGCTTTAAATTCAATGAACTCTCTTGTTTTGGCTGATAATATAAGGAGGATTTACACACCTGCAAAAGCTCACACATCCTGCGTTGACTAATCTTGGGATGGCCCCTGCGCACCATCGATCTTCTTTTGCTAACTTCCGTTACCGCAAGGCATTCTTTAAAAAATCAATCTCTACTTTTTGTTGACCTATAATCTTATGTAATTCATCTTCTTTCTGTTCCTGTTCACTCTTTTGATTTTTCTTCTTCTTTCCGAATACGGACTCGGCATTATCGAGAAACTCCCGTTTCCAATTTGTAATCTGCTGAGGATGTATCCCATGCTTTTGGGCTATCTCTGTAATTGTTATCCGTTCTTTTAATACTTCCAAAACAATCGTTGTCTTGAACTTTTTTGTATACCTTCTTCTACTCATAATTCCTTAAATTTAATAGTTTTATATCAAACTTAAACGGTGGTCTAGTTTTTTGGGGTAACTACATGAATTCGTTATTTTCTCAAACATAATGATGAATAACCTTAATCAAAAAGAAAATGTCTATCACTTGGGACGAAATTCTATTTTTGTATTGTCAATACCTTTATAAACCTTTTTATCATCCAAATAAGTTGATAATGTTACATATAACTAAGCCCAAAATAGTGGTTGGTTGCCTTTAAACTTGTGATTTTGAATTTTTTTGCAACAATATTTTTTATACTTTTTTCCACCTTGTCGTATAGTCAAATACTGAGTATACAAGAAGGTGGAATGATTTACTCTAATAGGGTAATATCGCCTATATTGAGTGCTGACGTCACTGATAGTTCGTTTGATCTTTATAGAATAAGTGCTAATAGAATTTTGTCTTATAATAAATTTGATCTTAACTATTACGGCACCTATTTTTTTGCAATATCAAGGTTAGAAATTAAGGATGAAAATAATGAATTTGGATTTGGTGCAGGGAGAGTAAATGTCTATCGTAACGACTTGTCTATTGCATACAGATTTAGAGATTTACAGAAAAAATTTAATATAAATCTATCTGGTCATTTAGCTATTGACTATTTAGATATTTTTACTTTACGTGAGGGTGAAAGGAGATTGTGGCGAGTAATTGATACTGATATTAGTCCCGATTATAGGGGAAATGCATTTCTTGAAACGGTTGAAGGATTTAAATTCACACCTGGTATTGGAGCTTCATTTGAATACAATTTTTGGTGGAGATTTTACATAATAGGAAGTGCTGAATTCTATTATAACCCTACTGCCTATCAAAAATTATATTTTGAATATACATACAAGAATGTAAGGCAACCAGATGGAGAAACATGGTCAACTGGTACTGCTACATTTTTGTCTATTGGTTTTGGAATTAAGCTTTTTGAATTTGAGATAAATTAGAATTATTCACTATTCTTCTAAAAAAAGTAAACCCCAACAAGCATAATTTTCTTCCTTTCGGGTATTATTGCCAAATCCTAAGGTAAAATTGCCAATAACATAAGTAGATTAGTTTATGAACTTTGTATCAACAAAAGAATTAAACTATGGTAACTCAAGATGTAATGACAAAATTAAACTACAAAGCATACTTTACTAATGCTATTTCATATGACAACTATAAAGCTGCTTTTCAAGCTGAAATGGAGGAAAATTCAAGTGCTTACGCTCAGTATTTACCCCAAAATTGGTCTCGTCAATCTCGTTTAGATCGTAAATTCAAACTTAATGATGAGCTTCTAAATGCTGTAAAGAAGTTGACTAAAAGGAAAAATTGGTTGTTAATTACGGAACATTGGTGTGGTGATGCCTCACAAATCAATCCTATAATTAATAGAATCGCTGAAAAAAGTGAAGGGAAAATTAATCTTAGAATAACGTACAGAGAAGCAAATGATGAGTTAATTGATGCGCATTTGTGATATGGAAGAAGTCGATCGATTCCTATTCTTATTGAACTGGATGATTCTTTTGAAGTTGTAAAGACTTACGGACCAAGACCTGCTGAAGCACAGAAATTAGTACAATCTTTACTCGCTGAAGGAGATCCTTATACTATTCCTCTTCACACTTGGTATGCTAAGGACAAACAAACATCCTTACAAGATGATTTCGTTCAGTTTCTTTCAGAATAGGGTCTAATAAAAGCTATTTTATTATCAAATGATAGTATAACTTTTACTTTTCCTTCATCCGGTACCCAACCATTTACTTTAAATTTTCGTTTTTAACTATAAAAGAGCAAATGAGATACTTTTATATTTTGTGTACGATAATTTTATTTTGGAATTGTGATTCTTTCAGTTCAAGTGATCCTGGAAATTGCGATCAAAGTGTTGACATAAATGCAACTAAATATGCTAATGAAATTTCAGATTCCTACACAATTAATGAAGTAAATATATCGGGTGATTGCTTGGTTATAAACTACAGTGGAAGTGGATGTGATGGCAATAGTTGGAAACTTGATCTTATTGATTCTGGTGCTGTTGCCGAGTCTGAACCTCCTCAAAGATCTATCCGATTCTTGTTAGAAGATAAGGAAGATTGTGAAGCTTATATTACTAAAGAAATAAGTTTCAATATTTCTGATTTGAAGGATGATGATGCCTCTTATATATTAAATATTCAAGATTACGATTCAACAATTCTATACGAGTAGTAAGAAAGTATTTATCGTATTATTTTTTTGGGTCAAGCCCAAAAAGGAAAGGGATAAATAGAATCATTTTGCATCACCGATGTGCAAGGCTTGGTCCGTGAATAGCTATGTGAGTTGGCAGAGGACCGACCAAAGGGAGCCTGGAACGTAGGGACCCGCAGGGGGATGCCCAAAAACATATAGTTTGCTAATTCCTAAAATGCTCCTTTTCAAGTTTTCTTACCAATAAGAAGGGATTTCTGAAACGGAATTGGGGTGGGAAAGACAGGATAAACAATAGTCGGGAACTGGAACGGGATACGGTCCGCCGTTATTTCCACAAAATTTCAATGGGGGACGAAATAAATCACTTCTTGCGAGCAATGTATGAGCTGAACTTGTGCGAACAACTGAGAAGTTCCCTATGATTGGTTCGTCTTGCTTCTGTGTTATATTTCCACTAAACTGAGCGGGAAGTTGATCCGTTATATTTCCAGATTGATTGAATAAAATACTTAGTTGATTCCAATATTCATAACTTTCTTTTGTCATAGAAAACAATGTGGTTTTTGCTGAATATCCATGTGCAAAATCATAAGTGGTTTGCTTACTTAGTATCTTAGATTTTATATTGACATTAACTGCACTTTTTTCAACAAAATACGATTGTATTTCTACAGTATTCTGATAGTTATAAATGTAACAATTCATGGGAGGAGGGAATACTTTTGTGTCAATTTCAGGAAACAAGAAAACAGTCTCCAAGTTACCGAATCTGAGGAAATAGTCCCTGTCGGCGATGTCTTTTGAGCAGTGTGCGTAAAATTCTACTGACCATAAATTTCTTGTTCTTCCTTCGACATTTGTATAGCTTAGTAGTTTTTCTTCAAATGTTACGCTGTCAATGGGAAAGGGTTGAGGAGTTGTTTCAGCTGAGCTTGAAGCAATTAATACATTGTTATTATAAATTTCTAATACATAGCTTTTTCCTTCTTCTGCTTTACCCTGGAAAGTATAAATCCCGAATTCGCTTTCTTCTAGTTCATATTCAATGGATTGATCTTCAATTATTTTAACATCAGCATTTCTATATGGTTTGAAAACTTGACTTCCTAGGGTAGAAGAAGTATTTATTTTAATGGTTTGTGTTGTATCCTGATCGGTCAATAAACCATCTACAATAATAACGCGATTGTCATTCTCAGGATTAAATTCAATTTCATCGATACATGAGAATGCAAGGAAAATGAGGGCATATAGTATGTAATTCTTTCTTCTCATCAATCTATTATTATGTTCCAACTAATACTCGGAATGGCTCTTCCAATAACTGAAAATTTATAAGATTCTATATTTCCATCGGATCCAGTTCTAAAAAATACATTAAAAGCATTCCTATTTCCTGTCGCATTATATAATCCTACAGTAAAATTACTTCTCAGTCCATCTTTTTTAAGTTTTCTCAGATCCAGATTAGCCGCAAGATCTAATCTAAAATAACTGGGAATTCTGAACTCGTTTCTATCTCCAAATAATGGAATTAAAATTCCGTCTATCGGAGCACTTCCTATGGGTGCTGTAACAGGTCGGCCTGATTTGTATGTCATTGCAGCATTCAACTTTATTGCTGGAACCAACTTATATGTCGTTAAAATATTAGCTTGATGCGGAATGTCGATATCTCCATTATACCATTCACCTCTATTTATAATGGCACGTTGATTTTGCGACTGAAATTGAGTTTTAGAATAGCTATATGCAGTAAATAGATTCCATTTTGGTGTATTGTATTCTAATTGAAATTCGAATCCATAAGCTTGCTGATCTGCATTTAATAATTCTGTTTCTAAGTGTGGATTTGAGACAATTACCGGAAAGTCTTTTAATATAAAGAAGCTTGAAGTTGTTTTTCTGAAAACAGAAAAGGAGGAATTCAAATTCTCTTTTTTATTTAAATAGAATACTCCACCCGAATATTGGCTTACAATTCTCGGTTTAATATATTGATTCGAAAACACCCATAAATCTGTAGGGATCGATGTATTAGCCAGTCGAATCAGTTGTGCGTTCTGAGATAAAATACCATAACCTAATTTTACTGATAATCGATCTATTAATTGAAGATTCAAGCTTGCGCGTGGTTCCCATACTGCATTCCTATAAAACTGCTCACCAGCAGGGATTTCTGTTACACTGGAAATTGTCTCTTTAGTAGGGAATTCAGATTCGTACTCATAAACAGAATGATTACCAGTAGCAAGATAGTTAGCGTATCTTATCCCACCTTCTACTTGGATAAATGCATTTATATGAGCTTTTCCAAAAAGAAAAGGTGCAACTGACATTGATCCATTTCGAGGTGTTTCATTTTTCACAACAATACTTCCTTCGAGAAATGGTTCTATTGATTCAGGTGCATTTTCATAGTTAATAGCTTCTACTCCACCTGTGATGTAACTTTCTCCAAAGAAATATCGATTGATTTTAGCTGTAGCTTTAGTGTAGGTGATTGCATTGGAATAAATATATGATCTGCCAGTGTCAAAGGTCGTTTGATTGTTGCTATATCCTCCTCTTGTCAGACTAATCGTTGAGAATATGTTCTTGGTCCAATTCGCTTTATAAGCTAGATTGATAAAAGAATTGTTCCAATCAAATCCATATTGTTCATTGTATATAAATTCGTCATTACTGTAATAAGTGCTGAAGTTAAGAGAATGTCTTGGGTTTATTTTGTAGCTAACAGCTCCATAAAGATCATAGAAGTTTGCTGAAGATCTTTTTAACTCGGGAATACCAGTCGCATTTAATATATAATCACTAAAGCTTCCTCGTGCAGAAAGTGCGTAAGTAGCCTTTTTTCCTATTGGCCCTTCCATACTACCTTTTAATTGACTTGTTCCTATTCCTGCTTTTATTTGTCTTTTTTCACTTCCATAACTTCCATTCATTTCGAGAACAGCACTTGATCTATTTCCATATTCCGGGGATACATAGCCTTTATAGAGATCAGCGGATTCGATAATATCTGCGTTGAAACCAGAAATAAAACCTACAACATGGGTCGGATTAAAAATAATCGCATCATTAAAAAGAATCAAACTTTCGTCAATTCTTCCACCTCTAACATTAATTCCACCAGATAATTCTCCACTTGTTGTTACTCCGGGTAATATCTCAAGAGACTTTAATAGATCTTTTTCGCCTGTTACTTGAGGGATGCTTTCTAGCTGAGTGGTACTTAAAGAAGTAACACCTATTTTTGTGTTTTGGATTCTTTCTTTTGAAGATTTTGCTGTAATTTTTATCTCGCTTAAATTCAAACTAGCTCGCTCCATCGCAATGGTTTGAGAAGTAGTAGCATTAATGTCAAGTAAGATTTTAACATCTTGATATCCCAATGATTGTACAAAGAAAACATCTTTGTTTTGTCTTAAATTAAAGCTAACATTTCCTTCAAAATCAGAAATATTTTTTTGACTGGTATCTCGGTTAAAAACTAAGGCCCCTATAATTGATTCATTGGAATCGAAGTCTACTAAATTAAGATTCAATGCAGGGGAATTATTCGCTGCTCCATCTTTATTTATTATGGAGACTTCCTTTACTTCATCAGCTACAGGGTATTTTAATATTCCAGCTTCCCATTGATCTTTTATGCGAAGAATTTCCTCTCTAGATTTTTCGTTTATAGGTACAAAAATGATGGTTTTTTCATCGTAAACTATAGGTTCGATTAGTGAGCCATTAGTCAATTCTTTAATGATAGTAAGAATAGAAGTCTTTTCATACGATTTATTACTTAAAAAATAAGGAAGATTTCTTTGATCAAACATGAAAGTCACATTTGATATTTTTTCAATATTGTAAAGCACTTCAATTAATGGCTCATCGATAATGACCATTGATATTTCTTTTTGATAAGAAGCATCGCTGTTTTGCCCAAACGAGAGTATAGGTATAATCAAAAGAACTAAAATGTAAATTGATCGAATAGACATAAGTGCAAATTAAGATAAAATCAGGAAGCTATTAATCTTTTTTACTTTGAGCTATATAATTCCGAGGATAATTTTGATTAAAATTAGAGTATAAATTGGCATAATTCTGTCCTTACAAGACAATAAGTTATTTAAGTTATTGTTTTTTGCTTGAAACATTAAAATTCTAATATTTTGCGATTGACATAAATAATCTCACTTTAAACGTAGGAATTTGAAATTTACATTTACACTAATATTGACAGCTTTTTTATTTTCTATAACTTTTGCACAATGGGAACAAGTTGCATCGATGCCGGCAGATTTTAGATCACACCATAGTTTTGGATTTGGGATAAATGACATAGGATACATTGTTGCAGGAACAAGTTGGCTAGAGTCAGGTCAGCCTGATTCAAAAACATTTTACACGTATGATCCGACAGTGGATGAGTGGACTCAAAAAGAAGATTTCCCCGGTCCTGCAAGAAGTTTTGGTATAGGAGAAGTTTACAAAGACAAGGCTTATTTTGGATTTGGTTTAGGAGCAGACATATATAATGATTTGTGGGTTTTTGATCCAAGTACAGACGTATGGATAGAGCTTCCAAGTTGTCCGTGCGACCCTCGGTTTCACCCTGCTTTTACGATTACAAATGACAAATTAATTGTAGGAATGGGAGGAAGTCAAACAGGAAATAGAAATGATTTTTGGATGTTTGATATTGTGACAGAAGAGTGGACACAGATTGCTACATATCCAGGAGTTGTAAGACATCATCCTTATCAATTTTCTATTGGTGATTATCACTATGCAGGATTTGGTCATGGTGCATCTATTTATGATGATTGGAATAGATATGATTCGGCAACAGATACTTGGACACCTATGGCAGATTTACCTGGAGAACCGAGAGTAGCAGGTACGCAATTTGCATATAATGGAAAAGGATATGCTTTAAGTGGAGATGGACAAGATCACAGATCAATGGAAACTGGTGAATTTTGGGAATATGATCCAGAATTGGATAGTTGGACTGAGTTAGAAGCACATCCTGGAACTTCAAGATGGGCTCCTGCATCGTTTATTTTAAATGATGAGGTGTATATCATAAATGGTTTAACAGAAGTTCCCGACTTAGGATATGTTGAAGTAGATGAGGTGTATAAATATGCTTTAAAATCTCCTTCTAGTACTACTGCAATTGAGTTAGAGTATGAAATTTATCCTAATCCTACAACTTCTTATATTCGTTTGAAAACCAACATTACTTTCTTAGAAACAGATAGAATTGAAATAAGAGATATAACTGGTAAACTTGTTAAAGTTGAACTGGCTACTGAAATTGTTAAGCTTGAAGAATTAGCTGCAGGAACCTACAACTTAACATTGAAAACGAAGGAAGGTCAAACGACAAAGCAATTTGTAAAGCAATAAGACTTTTTTAAAATATTTTTTAGGGTTAACCCCAAACAAAAAAGGGATAAGTATAGTATTTATCCCTTTTTTCTTTGCATTTTCTCTATTTCCTTTTCATCAAGATAAATGAGTATTGCTGCCGCATGTTTACATCTTCCATTTTCTAATGGACAATTGCATTTCGCTGATTTTAACGTTCCACTCTCAAAACTCATTTCAACTAAATAATCTCTGCTTCCATTGACTAAGGCAGAAATTTTGTCCTCTTGTAATTCTAAGTTTTGTATATGCTTGTCATTGGCATATCTATATGCTCTAGTTAACGTCGTTAAATCAAAAAATCCTTGATACCTATATCTCATCAAACTTCTATCTCTTTATTATGGTGTGACGTAATTAATCTATATTAACTCAATAAAGTTTGAATTAAAGTAATTATTTCTACTGTAAGGGATTGTTTTTTTATTTGTTTAAGTAATAAACCTTGTGGAATTGCTTAATAAAAGCAGATTATTCTATTAAACATCTATTGACAAGGCTAAATTTTATAAGTATATTTACTAATAATCATCGAATATTTTATTTAAAATGGATTAAAATAGGAATATTTTAAATCATAAAAACCTTGGTCCTCATGGCTAAAGACCTCAATCTTGATAATGATGTAGTAGAGGCTTCTGCGTCTGCGCATGATCAAGGTCAAGGTACTGTGTCATTTACTCCTCCAAACTATTCTAATGGGGCTACACAGGAAGATGAAGATCAAGAAAATGAAAGCTCGGTTGAAGTTAATCAAGGTCTTATGGCTGAAGCTGGCGGAAGTGAAGAAAATTGGAATTCATCTCCTCCAGGCGGATTGAATCCCAATTCATCTGCAAAGGGTCAAAGTTATCAAAGTCCATCTTATAATAATTCAGAGAATCAACATGGTCCGCCGCCAGAAGAAGGTTTAGAAGGCTTTACAGAAGAAGAGTTGGCTTTAGCAGAAGCAGAACTAAATGCAGAGCCAGAACCTGAAGTTCCCTTTCAAAACATTTTTAATAAAGGAGAAGAAAAAAAGGAAGGTGATACAAAGGAAAGTCCGCAGTTAGAGAAGGGTAAAAAATTAAATACTGGGATTGCAACAGAAAGTAAGACGTCTGAAAATGGAGGTAATAGCTCTTATACTCCCCAATCAAATTCTATTAGTGCGGAAGGAATTTCTATTAAAGATTATCTATATAAAGCTTCTCAACCAATATTAGATCAAGGTAAAGCAAAGACAAGAGAGCTTGAGACGAATGAGCGCAGAAATGAAGGTGCTATGGTTAAAACTGCAAATGCCAAGAAAGCAGTTGTAGCTCCACCAGGTGAAACACAATCTAAAAAAGATGCAGCTAAGGCTTCAGAAGTTGACGCTAAACAACAACCAGAAGTTAGAAAAGAAAAAGCAAAAGCTGATTTCCAAAAGAGTTTATCGGATAGCTTACCGAAAAAAGTTAAAGATGTAGAAAAATTTAAAGGTTCTTCGAAAGCCAGAAAAATTACAGATAATGCAAAAAGAGTAATTGCTCAAGATAAGGACTTAACTAATACGACATATATACCAATAGTTAGAACAAACATCTCACTTTCAAACCCTAATGATAATCCTATTCCGCTAGGGCCAATAGAACAAGCCGATGTTACAGGTCCTTTCGAGATAGCTAATAAAATTGTTCCAGATCTTAAACCTCTTAAAGCGAAATTTGAAGGGAGTACTAGTGAAATGGAAGCTCAGATGGCCGAACAAGGGGTAACTGCAGAAAATCTTGCAATAGCAAAGTCCTCCCAATTAGATGAATTTAAAAAAGACAAGTCCGAATTCACCACATTAGAAACAAATCTAGACTCGACATTAGACGGTATTTATCAAGAAGGATCAGCTAAAACGGAAGCTGATTTTAACGCTGCCGAAGAAGAGGGGAGAGTTAAAATGAGGAAGGAACGTGATGATAAGTTGAAACAAGCTAGAACAGATCAAGATACTGCAACGTCCGACTTAGAAAAGAAGAGGCAAGATGTTGTAATGAAGATTAATGCAATCTATTCTCCTGTTGAAAGTAAAGTAAATGAGAAATTAGCAAAACTAGACGAGACGACAAAAGTAGAGTTTGAAAACGGGATGAATAATGCTACTCGTACTTTTGAAAATAATGTAAATACAAGGTTTAAAGCATTTAAGAAAAAGAGGTATAAAGGATTTTGGGGTAAAGCTAAATGGCTTAAAGACAAGCTTTTTGGTGTAAATAAATTATCTGAAGTTAAGGAAATTCTTAGTTCAGAGAAAGAAAGTTACGAAAAAAACATTGATAAATTAATTGAAGATATAACGGGTAGAAATACTCAAGTTATTGAAATATGCAAAAGAGATATCAATGAAGCGAAGATGAAGATTGATGAATACATCGATTCTTTACCTGATGAGTTGAAAAAGATTGCATATGATGCATCTAAAGAAATAAAGGATAAACTAATTGCCCTTGAAGAATCCGTTAAAGAAAAACAAAAAGAACTAGAAGGTAAACTTAATGAACTTCGACAAACAGCTATGGACTGGGTTGAAGATAAGATTGCAGAGTATAATGAAAAGTGGGGAGGACTTGTAGGAAAAATTCTTAAGTTTTTAGGAAATATTGCATTAGAAATTCTGCGAGGTTTATTGAATGCAGCAGGAGTTAATGCAGATGTTATAATCGATTTAGTAAAAGACACCATTTCGGCCATTATTGCGATTATTAAAGATCCAGTAGGATTCTTTAAGAACCTAGTTGAAATAGTAAAAGGAGGATTTGAACAATTCTTTGGAGGTGGACTTAAGGAATTATTTAGTTCATTCCTAGAATGGTTAACAGGTGCGGGAGGGACAATCGTTTTCCCTACAGAATGGTCATTAAAGAACATTTTAATGATGTTGCTCGACTTTTTCGGATTGGGCTGGGAATCTATTAAAACGTATTTTGCTGAAGAACTAGGACCTCAGGTTGTTGATTTAGCTGTAGGAGTCGTTGAACTTATTCAAGGAGTTGCGGATAGAGGAGTAGATGCAATTTTAGATTTTATAGAACAGACAACAGGTAGTGTAATAGAAGGTGGATGGTCTGATTTCAAAGACAAATATGGAAAGAATATAGGGACAGAGAATATTGATGTCATGGAAATGTTCGGTGACTTAATGCAGCGAATCAAAAATGATGGATTTGCTGGAATCTGGGACTTTATAAAAGAAAATGGTACTTCTATACTTGAAGCAATAAAAGATGCTGTGATGGATGCGATCATAGATTTCGCAAAATCTGCAATAATTACAGCAGGAATTAATGCGCTTCTAAAAATAGCAACAGGAATCATAGGTGCAATTGTTTCTGTATACAATATTATAAGAGGGTTTCTTGATAATATATCAACATTGGGTGCATTAGTTGGTGCGATATTAAAATCAGTAATTCACGCTGCATTTGGGGCTATTTCGGTAGGAATGGATATGATTTTTACGGCGATTAAGCTTGTTATCGTAGCCGTTTTAAATTTCTTATCTAGACTTCTAGGTTTAGGTGATATTCCTGAAAAAGTTCAAGAGGCAATTTCGAAAGTTATTGGTAAAGTTATTGATTTTGTAAAAGGGATTGTTAAATGGGTTTCAGATAAATTGAAGTTATTCTGGCAAAAATTAAAAGACTGGTTTAATAATTTATTTGGAGGAGATGAAGAAGAAAATACGGGAGAAGAAGGAGAAGAAGAGGAAGGAGATTACCCTACTGACTTTAGTCATAGCATCGATCCACTTAATGGCGAAGGAATGGACGGAAAAGGAAGTGGATTCAATTTCCCTTGGGGAGGTATCAGTGGAGGATATGATTTTGGCGGAAGCCCATATGGAGGTGGAGAGGAAGCGCGAAAAGTTGAACTTGAAAAAGGGGAATTACTCGGGGCAAAAGATGATCCTGAATTCCAGTCGGAAATCGATCAATTAACAGCGAAAGCAGAAGAGCAAAAAGAACATCAACCGACGGCTTTAAAAGTGAATGAAACAGTAGATTCTGCAGAGTCTCCTGAAAATGAAATTCAAAGTAAAGCTAAAAATAAGCAGGTTGATAAGATGGGAGAAGAGGATGCTGGGGAATTCAAAAGCGACAATTTCAAGCGTCAATTGTTAGATAAAGTTGATTCCATTGCGCCTAGCGACATGGATGGAGTAATGGCTTTCAAAGCAAGTGGTAAAGCGTCACAATTAAAATCTACTATTTCTAGCGATGTTACTGACGAAGGTAAAGAAGCTAAAAAAGATATTGAAGAAACAGCTAAAGAGACTCCAGATATTTCAGGCTTTGAGAAAAGAGAGGCGACTCCTCTACCACCAGAGCCTGTAGCTCCTGAAAAAGGTGCTATTTCAAAAGCAAAAGCAGCACCTAAGAAATCTCCTGATGAAGTTTTTGTAGCTCCTATTGAAACAGAGAAAACTGCTCTCGAATTGCAAATTTCTGAAGCTGATATTACAGATGAACAGTTAATAGCCGCTAATGAACCAACATTTACGACGGCCTTAGATAATAAGAATATAGCGTTTACTACTATGGACTCTTCTGTCGATGATATGAGAGTTGGAGAACAAGAGATCATTCAAGGAGCACAAAATGAGGCTCAAACGGAAGGTGATGAAAAGCTTGATGGTTTCCTTGCCACACATAAACTTGAAATAGGGAATGTAAGCCAAGAACAAAGAGAAACAAAATCAAAAGATGAGGCTGAAAGGAGAAATGTTGCCAATCAGCTAGAATCGATATATGCAACGACTAAAACTCAAGTCGAAGCAAAATTAGCTGGTATTGATACCAAAGTTAATTCGATGTTTGATACAGCTGCAGAAACAGCGAAAGTTAACTTTGAGAATTATATTGACACTCAAATAAATGCTTATAAAGAAGAAAGATATGCAGGTGCTGCCGGTAAAGCTAGATGGGTTTATGACGCATTTAAAGGGCTTCCATCAGAAGTAAATATTTTTTATGTTCAAGCTAGAGATGCATATGTTGATGAAATGGATAATGCAGTTGTTTCCATTGCTGATTTTGTAACTGGTGAATTAAATGCATGTAAACAGATAATCGCGAGTGGAAAAGACGATATTAATAAATACATAAATAATCTTGATCCGAATCTTCAAAAACTTGCACAAGAAGCAGCAACAAGTATTGCAAATAAATTTACTGCTTTAGATGAAACAGTTGCTGCTAAGCAAACTGAACTGGTTAATAACCTTGCACAAAAATATACAGATAATCTTGATAAAATAGATCTTAAGATTGATGAAATGATGCTTAGTAATCAAGGGCTAATTCAAAATGCTGTAACTAGTCTCACAGGAGTAATCCAGACGATTGAAAACATGCGTGGTATGTTGACAAGTGTAATAAATGATGGTTTAGTTGTTATTAATGAGATTCTTAAAAACCCTATTCAATTTCTATCGAATCTATTACAAGGTGTGTCGAATGGATTCAATCAGTTTGCCTCTAATATTTCAACGCATTTACAAGATGGGTTCTCTGGATGGTTGTTTGGCACATTAGGAGGAGTAGGAATCGAAATTCCAGCTTCATTTAATCTTGAAGGAATATTAAGTATTATCACACAAGTTGTGGGTTTATCATGGGATTTCATAAGACAAAGAATAGTAGGTCATATAGGTGAAGATAATATGGTTCACTTAGAAACAACTGTTGATTTATTCAAGGCGTTTAGAGCGGATGGAGTTCAAGGATTTAAGGAAGCAGCAGCTGAAGAAGGAGCTGAAATGAAGGAAAATGTTATTGGGGAGATTAAGCAGTTTGTAGTACAAGAAATTATAGAGAAAGGAGTATTGTGGATTGTAAGTTTATTTAACCCTGCTTCAGCATTTGTAAAGGCATGTATGGCAGTTTATGATATCATTACTTTCTTTATCAATAGGGGAGCCCAAATGATGGAGCTTGTAAATTCTTTCCTAAGTTCTATTTCTGCAATTGTATCAGGAAATATAGCTGCCATGGCAAGTGCAATAGAAGGAACTTTAGCTAGAGGCTTGCCATTAGCAATAGGATTTATTGCCAACCTACTAGGATTAGGAGGACTTGCTGAAAAAGTAAAAGGTATAATTAAGAAGGCACAAGCTCCAGTTACTAAAGTGGTTGATAAGGTGGTAGGTACTGCGAAAAATCTTGCGGGTAAGATTACAGGAAAAGATGATGAAAATGAGGATGATACGCAAACAGACGAGGCTTGGGATAAAGGGATAGAATCTCTTACAAGAATACAAACAGCAGCTAAATCCAAAGCTAAAACCCAAAAGGAAATGGATGCTGCCTTGCCAGGAATAAAGTCTGCACATGGATTTGATCAGTTGACAAAATCAGCAGAAGGTGAGTATTGGGAAGTAAGGGCTGTAAAAGGAAGTAAAACCAAAACCTTAGATATTAAAGCAGACTTTGAAGGGGTGAATCCAGGTGAACAAGCTGCTGATCCTGAAGTAGAAGCAAAAGCACAAAAAGGTTTCACAGAATTAAGACAGAAAGCGGCAGCATATGATGGAAATGGAGCAAGCTTAGCAGAAGCTAAGAAATTAGTAAGTGATGTTAAGAAGAATCATTCGGTGTTTAAGAAGTTATTGGTTGTTGATAAAGATGGTGATCAAGACGGATGGGATGTAGAATTCAGTTACAATCCAGAAAGTGTTCTATTTGACGTTATTGAAAATGATAATGGCGAAACTGAAGATATTATAATTAAGATCATGCCATTAGAGCAAGGCGATTTAGGAGGTGGAGAACAAATAGGTAATAAATTAGCTGATGGTCGGGTCATTGTATCAGTAAATTACCCTACGCACTTTGGAAAACTTGATTTAGATGGGAAAAAAGCAGCCAAAGAAGCGCTAGAAAGTAGTGATATAAAAATACGAAGAAAAGAAGGGTTGAAAGGTGGAGGAAACCCAGAAACAAGTAAAAATGCAAAAGAATTAAGAGCTTCTTTAGAAGCTGCAGGTGATTCATCAAATCCTGGTGATCATGCTCATCATATTGTAGCAAGCACACATAATAGAGCTCAAGATGCAAGAGATATTCTGGATGACTTTGATGTTGGAATTAATTCTGCAGTGAATGGGGTTTTTGTTGATGAAGTTTATCATAGTACCTTGCATACTCATGCCAAGATTGATTCAGTTACTGAAGCATTAGTAGTTGCCCAAGATAGAACTGATGTAATTACTATCTTAGCACAACTAAAAAATCGAATAAAAAATAAAAGCTTTTAATGTATGATTGTGTACAAGATGCATAAATGTGAAGAATGTTCTTACTTTATTTTGAAAAAGAAGGAGCAAAGAAAAACAATGCGATCAGCATTGAATGGTGAATCAATAGATTGGAAAAAATTAGACTTTAGTAAAGAAAAGTGTAATACAGAATGCACCTTTTCTTCTTTCGGTAATTTTATATATTATGGTGTTAATGACCCCAAAATTCTCAACATTCTAAAAAATGAATGTAAAGAAAAAGTATCTGTAATAAAATATATTGAAAATGATTTGAGATTTCATATTTTATCAGGAATAACTACAGTCGATGCTTTAGATTTAGAAAATTCGGAATATGACTCTTTGGACGAAAATAGGATAACATTTATTGATAAATATGTGTTAAAGTCAAAATTAATAGAAGAGCTTTATCTTTTTAGACTTAAAAGATGTGGTGGACTTTTTTGTACTAATCTTTTTAAAGAATTATATGAAAAAGAGAAATGGTCAGGTTTTCAATTTGAAAAGGTTTGGGAAAAGGATTTAACAACTAAGAAACTAGTATTGTAGTTAAGTTTACATTTCATGAATAGTACTCTATTTAGTCAACTGAGACCGTAGTCTTTATATTGAAACCAATCTGGTTTCATCGAACGATATTGTTCATAGTTTGCAATTCACTCGACCATCGTAAGACTCGATTTCGAGGCTACACCTTCAGCTTGATAGCGTGTCCGTATTTTAGATAAATTAATGAGAACCATTATTTTCTGGGAATCAAAAGTGTCCAAGTAAAATTATGTGCTCGAATATTCAATTAATAATCCTTTAAGCTCAAAGTTGCCAATGACTGATATATTTTAACTCCTTTCAACTTTCACACCTACACTAGGAAATCGATGTAGATCTTTCCATTCAAAATTCCACTCTGGTGTTTCTAAAACATTTGGTTCCAATGAAAACCAAGGACTATTATTGGGGCAGGCTGGATTGATAAGAATATGTGTTTCTTGGGCTGGCATATAACTCTGACCTAAAAGAAATTGTTTTTCTCCAGCTTCATTTGTAACGACATCCATTACCATAATAGCATGGCCAAATGGTTTACCAGCTACTATAAATACATCTCCTGGACGAATTTCATTTTTATTAGTCACAGGTATCAATTCATTTTTTAAAGACCTCGTATTTGCTCTATTGAAAACTACTTTCATATACTTTCTGAAAGTCTTGTAAGATATGTCTGATTGTGCGTAATTGATAAAATAATGTGCTTTTCCATCCGATAGGTATTCGAAGTGAATTTCATTGTATCTTTTTTGTTCAAAAAGATATTCTCCCCTTAATCTCATCACTGCATCTGCACATTGCTGAAGATTCACAGGATCAATATCCATATCAATTACACTGCAATACACATTATTATTGGGTTTTTCTCTTCCGTCATATGTCAAAACAGGAGAACCATATACCTTGAGAGGCAAATTTCTTAGGTAGTTTGTATACGAATTATTTGATTCAGAACTACGAACAAAACCGATAGGAGAAGGGAATCTTTTATGTATCGAGCATTCCTCTTTATATATTTCACTACAAAAAGATGAAGTGTTAATCGAGTCTGCTTTAGGAGCAAAAAGATGAAAGAATATCATCATACCGGCTGTTGCTACTATTGTAAACCTCATAATAGACACTTTTTATTTTGATTCAAACGCAATAAAAAGGGAATTTTATATAAAGTGTATAAAAAAAGATGAAGCTTTATTCAAAACTTCCTCTTTTAATATATTGAATCTTATTTTAAGATCTTAATTTGGTATGTTAGTCGGATTTAATAAATCGTAGAATTGATCTAGTTTTGGTAAAAGCATAATTCTAGTCCGACGATTCATTTGTCTTCCTTCGGTTGTTTCATTAGTTGCAACAGAATTGTATTGACCTCTTCCAGCTGCGATTAATCTATTTGGGTCAACATTGTAATCTTGTTCTAAGATACGAATAACGGATGTAGAACGTTTCACACTTAAATCCCAGTTGTCGATCATACATGAATTACTTATAGGATTTGTATCCGTAAATCCCTCAACCATAACTTCAAGGTCTGGTCTTGAATTTATAACCTGAGCTATTTTTTCAATGACCCTTTTTGCTTCGATGTTTACTTTCGAACTTCCACTAGTAAAAAGCATTTTATCACTTAAATTAATAAAGACAACTGTTTTGTCTACACTTACTCTTATGTCTTGGTCAGCAATACCTTGAGCTAATTGGCTTTTTAGGTTGATAGCGAGTGCAAGATTCATAGAATCAGCTTTCGTACGTGCGGTTTGAATTATTCTTATGTACTTGTCTTTCGTTTCAAGTTGTCTAATAGTTGCAGTAATATTATCATTTGCTTCCTTAGAAAGTAAAGCCAAGTCACCAACTTGCTCCATTTGACGATCACGTTGCTGTTTCAAATCCGCAATTTGATCTCTTAACGTTTCAATTTGACGATCTCTCCCTTCCAGTTCAAGGTTAACTTTATCTACATTTCCCTGTTCAGTGATAACATCTTGTTTTTCGAGACGTAACTTTTCGTTACACTCATCAAGCTGCGCGTTTGATTTATATAATTCATCTTGTTTTAATTCTAACTGATATTCCAAATTTTGAAATTTCTTTTTAGCTACACAAGAAGATAAAACTATGGAAACAAAGACAAGTAAGATAATACTCTTATTCATTCGTTCGACTTTATATTAAATTAGGCTTAGTTCGCCATCTTATTTAAAAAACGTAAATGGCATTTAAAATGTGGCGCAAAATTAATAAACGTAAATAGAACAAAATAATAATATTCATTATTTCCTTAAAATCGAATCATATAATATTTCTATAGGATGCATTGATTCTTTATCAGTTCCGTCTTTTATTTGATGTCTACAACTTGTTCCGGCTGCGGCTATGTAGTCAGCTTCTGATTTTCTAATTGCGGGAAAAAGAATTTGTTCACCAATTTTCATACTGATTTCGTAATGCTCTTTTTCATAGCCAAAAGAACCAGCCATTCCACAACAACCAGATGGAATCAACTCTACATGAAAGCCATTGGGAATAGACAAACAAGCTACACTATATTCTATTTTACTAAGTGCTTTTTGATGGCAATGAACATGTAAATGAATTGATTTTTTAGAAGAAACGAATTGCTTGCTTTTGATTCGATTAGCCTTGTATTCATTGGCAATAAACTCTTCAATAGTGAAAGTGTATTTTGCAATTTTTTTGGCTTCGGCCAAAAGTTCTTCATCTACCAGCCTTAAGTATTCGTCTCGAAACCCAAGAATCGCGGAAGGCTCTATACCTACCAAAGGTTTTCCTTCAGAAATCTTCCCTTTCCAAAAATCAATATTCTCTTCTGCTATTTTTTTTGCTTTTTTCAAAAAGCCTTTTGATAGTTCAGCTCTGCCACTTGAAGGATGTTTTAAAAGTATAGGATTATAACCCAAATCCTCTAATAGGACTATCGCTTTTTTCCCTATAGGAGTATCTATGTAGTTTGTGAATTCATCAACATATACATATAATTCTCCACCATCTTTTACCTCTTTTTTTCTGTTTTGGTCCCATGATAGTAATGATTTATACAATTTCGGGATACTTCTTTTTTTAGCGATTCCCAACATTTTTTTTAGACTAGTCGAAATTATTTTTTGGGTTAAACCCAAATTATGAAGAGCTGGTGAAAATTGGAACATTTTGTGAATCCGAGAGATATTGGCGAATGCTTTATCTCGAAAAGGAATTCCAAATTCCTCATAATATTGATAAGTAAATTCTGCTTTCATTGCAGACATATCAACTCCAGAGGGGCACTCGGATTTACAAGCTTTACAAGAAATACAGAGATCTAGAACGGATTTTACTTCATGTGCATTTACAGAAACGCCACCTTCAGTCATATATTCCCTAAGCATATTAGCTCGAGCTCTGGTAGTATCATGTTCGGAACGAGTGGCATGGAAACTTGGGCACATTGTTCCATTTTCTTCGGGTAGTTTTCTGCAGTCACCCGAACCATTACATTTTTCAACAGCACGTAAAAATCCTCCCTCAGGCAAAAAATCATAAATGGTGTTTAAATGAATCTCTTCTGAATAATCAGTTCTTAGATCGTCAAGCATAGATTTTGGGTGGACGATCTTTCCAGGATTAAAAATATTATGAGGATCGAATAGTTGTTTTATTTCAATGAAAAGTTGTTGGATTTGGTCACCTACCATAATAGGTATAAACGGAGCACGCACTCTTCCATCGCCATGTTCTCCACTGAGTGATCCTTTGTATTTTTTAACTAAATGCGCGGTATCTTTGGTTATGTTATAGAAGAGTTCTCGATCTTCTTTAAGTTTAAGATTAAGTACGGGGCGCAGATGAATTTCACCTGCACCAGCATGAGCATAGTATACCGCCTTTTGGTTGTAGCCTTCCATTAAAGTGGTAAATTCTTCAATGTATTCGGGTAGTTTGTTTATGGAAACGGCTGTATCTTCCACACAAGCCACAGCCTTTTTATCGCCTGGAATATTAGCAAGTAATCCAAGACCAGCGCTTCTAAGATTCCATACTTTTGATGTTTCTTCGTTGTGAATTAAAGAATGATGAAAAGATAGTTTCGCAAGATCAACTGTTTTAATATATTCTGCTACTTGTTCCTTTAATTCTTGTTCAGTATCATGTCTGAATTCAACCATCAATACAGCTTTGGGGGCACCCGAAATAAAAAATCGGTTATCTAATTGATCTATATTTTCTTTGGTACAATCAAGAATTATTTTATCCATAAACTCACATTTGTATGGATCAAATTTCATTGCTAATTGTGTGCTAAGTAAAGCATCTTTGATTGAATTGCAATGTGTAGCAACCACAGTTACTAAGGACGGGGGAGTTTTATCTAAGGCTAAAGTGACTTCTTTAATAATACACAAAGTACCTTCGGAACCGGCAATTAGTTTGGCTAAATTGAATGAATTTCCATCGGGAGAAAAAGGCTGCATGTTAACAATTTCATCAACAGCATAACCGGTGTTTCTACGGTGAATATCTTGGGAAGGGGCTTCTTTTTCGATGAGATGAAGCAATGAAGGGGTAGAAAATTTTTCGTAAAAAAACCGATAAATATCACCTTCTAGAGATTCTAATTTCAGCTTCTCATCTAGTTCGTTTTTATCTATATCCTCGAAAGTTACTTCGGATCCATCATGAAGAATTGTTTTTAAGGCGATTACCTTGTCTCTTGTGACTCCATATTTTATGGAAGTTGTTCCGCTGGAATTATTCCCCACCATTCCGCCTATAGTTGCTCGATTAGCTGTGGAGGTGATGGGTGAGAAGAATAGATTATGCGGCTCAAGGAAGCGATTTAGTTCATCTCTAATGATTCCTGGTTCTACGGTGATTTCTTTTTTTGCGAGATCTAAGAGAATGATTTTATTTATTTTGGATGTGTCCAAAACGATTCCATTTCCTACACATTGGCCTGCGAGAGAAGTGCCAGCTCCTCGAGGAATAATGCTTAAATTGTGTTTTTTGACAAAGTGTACTACTTTGAGAATGTCTTCATTGTTTTTTGGAATAGCTACTGCAATAGGGCTTTCTCTGTAAACCGAAGCATCAGTTGCGTAAATAGCTTTATATGTGTTGTCGAAGTGGAACTCGCCATCTAAAGCATTATTTAAAGTATGTAATAAAGAAGTGTTCAGACTTTAACTTTTGTGCAAAGCTAGTTTTCAGACAAGTTTAAAGCCTAATGAAGTGTAAATATTTAAAAAAAATTATAAAAATATTTGCTTCTATTTTGAAGAAAAGTATATTTGCGCTCCCGAGTGG
>CAYOIL010000030.1:12090-22254 GCA_964403985.1 uncultured Saprospiraceae bacterium | reverse complement strand
AACGATGCCAGGGATGGTGTTATGTTCATCGAGAGTGAAGTTTTTACAAATTTCATTAATGTAATGCAATGTATATGGACGTTCAGGGTGCCTGCTTAGCTGTACCCTTTGCCATCTATTTAAGTTGTTGAAAATGTCTTTTCTTTTAACAACTATCTTCTTTTCTATCTCACTTATTTTATCACTAACATCTATATCTCCTTCAGCATCAATTTGCTTGAATTTTTCTAATTGTTCGTGTAAACTCTCAAGTGGCTTCTCAAATTCTAAAAAAATCATAATGGACCTAACGTTTTCGGTTTTTTAATGTCATCATCATGTTCACGGATTGCAAAAGTAATGTTTTAATATTGGAACGTTGTAATGAAAATGTAAACATGAAGTAAAAACCAATAAAACAGAGGGCTTGCTATAAAAAATCCTTTTGGTCCGTATTAAACCATCTATTCAAGACATAAAATAGAATGAAAAGACACGATCCTGGGAAGAATATCAACCACCAAGCCGAAGTGTTTCTTTTGGCTTCCGCCAAAAGGGAACCCCAGGTTACATAATCCCCACTCATTCCCAATCCTAAAAAGCTAAGATTAGCTTCCAAAAAGATAACACTCACAACCGCAAATATTATCGGTGTACTTAATATCGGTAACATAATAGGTAAAAATTGTCCGAAGATAATTCGGATATCACCATATCCTAAATTCTTTAAGCTTCTGAATCGATCATTCGCTTTTTCTGATAAAATTTCTAACCTAATATACCTGAAAAACAAAGGCCACATCAAACATCCTATAATCAGTGAAATTCCCCAAATATTATTTTTGGGCGAAAGCCCAATAAAAATTAATAACAAAATTAACTTTGGAATGGACTGGAAAAATTCATAAAACTTTTGTCCTATTGTATCGAGAGGTACCTTTAAAATAGGTTTTCCAATAGATGAGATCTTTTTCAAAATTAAATGTAAAACAAGTAAAAGCCCCACAAATATGAACAGCGAAAATGCTATTGTAATGGAAAAAGCAAGAAAAGAATAATAATAAAATATAGGTAAAGAAAGTAGAATAATAATGACTTGAAGGCTGTTTAGTTGAACTCTATTATTTCCAATATATGAAGTAAATAAATTGAAAACTAGAGCTAAGAATAAAGCAATACCAACTGATATTCCTGAAATAATTAAGCTAATTCTCGCTCCAGATATTATTCCTGCCCAAACATCTCTTCCTAGCGTATCAGTACCTAAAAGATGTCCGTTGGTTCCGGGTTTAACCCCATTTATTCCATCCAAATAGATGTATGAAGCAGGATTAGTAAGGAAATAGGGTGCAATAAAAATCAGTATAACAAACATTCCACCTAAAAGTATTTTCCACTTTTTATTATTCATAACTAAGTGAAATTTTAGGGTTGAACCGTTTGTATAAAAGATCACTTATTAGCAAAACAGTAGAACTAATAAGAAAAAGTAAAAGTATTATAGGAAGAAGTACGGAAAGGTCATTTTGCCTAATACTAGAAAGAAGTAATCTTCCGATTCCTGGAATATTAAAGATGTATTCGATAATCAAAGCACCTGAAAAACTGCTGATCAATCCATTTCCTATCATCGTAATAAGAATGCCTTTTATGTTTTTAAATCGGTGACTAAACAATCCACTTTTATGTATGCCTTTCATGTTGGCAGTTGTATTATACTGCGCTATTTTTTCTCTATTAAGTGTTGATTTAACTTGCCTTGAAATATAGGCAGCACTATATAATGCGACACAAATAGTGGGCAATATTAATTGGTTGAAATTTCGACTTAGATTTGCAAAGAAACCATTAGATGACGACCATCCATAAGCATTGACAGAAGGGAAAATTTTCAAAAATGGACTAAATTCAGCAGTTGTAAATGCGACCAATAAAAATAGAGCTAATACAAAAAGAGGAACACTTTTAATTATATAAAGAAATTGTTCGATGGCCTTATTAAAGAAACTATGTTTTCTATGCATCCATATTCCCAGTAGAATGCCAACTCCATAGCCTAAGATCATACTCATGAAAAGGAGCAATAAAGTGATTTTTAAAGCTGGGAAAATCTTAGTTTTTGCGGTTTTTCCATCAATTATTGATGTCCCCCAATTAAAAGTTAACAGTGAGGCAAAATTACTATGAAACAAATTATCCTTTCCAAAATAAATAAGTTTCGGCAGGAAGGAATACGAGCTGCTCTTAGAGGATTTTAGTGAATCTAAATGTGTTTTTAATTCTTCTGTATTTGTTGATTCTTCTCCTTGTTCTAAGTGCTTTTCTAAGAAAGTGAATAGATCACTTTTAGTTCTATAATTATGGAATTTAGCTAATTCATTATCGGGGTTTTTAGCACTTATTCTTTGTAGGAAAAGGTACAAATTTTCAGTGTCTTCGTAAGAGTAATTAGACTGAAGTAATATGGTATACAACTGTTTTTGGATAGGATTGGAAAGAGAATAATAGTCTTTGGTGTAATTAGAACGCGTTAAGGTAAAATAGAAATTTGGTTTTGCGAGCTTGTATCTTTTGGCAGTATTACTATAGATTTCGGCGTATTCTAGTCTGTCAGTAGAAAAATCATTGGCATCGATTAATTGTTCTATTGGGTCAACGGGAGAAATACGTGTAAGTGCTAGCATAAGCCATATGATTATGGGAATACTAAGCAAGGTGAAAGCTATTCGTTTAATAATAAAGCCGAACATGTTCATTTTGGGTTTAAACCCAAAAATATCTATAAAATTGCACAATGTTGCATTTTCGATTTTTGGAAGCTAACTGTCAGTCTTTCAAGTGTTAAAATAATAAAATAATCATCACATTTTGATTTCCTTAATGGAGGATGAATGATATTAATTACCATAGCTTATATTTATGTATTTTTGCAAAGATCAAAATCAATTTTTTTTATGAGAAGAGTTGTTGTTACAGGACTAGGAGCGCTAACACCATTAGGGAATAATATCCAAGATTATGGTCAAGCTCTCAAAGATGGTAAGAGCGGATGTGGTATTATAACACATTTTGATGCTTCAGATTTTAGAACGCAGATTGCATGTGAGGTAAAAGAATTCGAGCCTGAGAAGTATGTTGATAGAAAATCATTAAGACGAATGGATCCATTCTGTCAATATGCAATGTATGTTGCAGGTCAGGCAATAGAAGATTGTGGGATTGATTTTTCAGCAATAGAAGATCCGTTTAGAGCAGGAGTTATATGGGCGAGTGGAATTGGTGGATTTTACACAATGGAAAAAGATATAGGAGATGTTATAAGAAGAGGAGATACAAAATATTCCCCTTTTTTAATACCTAAACTTATTTCTGATATTGCTCCAGGTCATATATCTATGGCGTATGGACTTAAAGGAATAAATTATGGAACAGTTTCAGCTTGCGCTTCTTCGAATCATTCAATAGGAAATGCAGTGGATTACATACGCATGAATAAAGCTGATATTATTGTAGCTGGTGGTTCTGAAGCTGCTGTTACACATGCTGGAATTGGTGGTTTTTCCTCTATGAAAGCGATGAGTACAAGAAATGATGATCCTACAACTGCTTCTAGACCATTTGACTTGAATAGAGATGGATTTGTATTGGGTGAAGGTGCAGGAGCTGTCATACTTGAAGAATATGAACATGCTAAGAAAAGAGGTGCGAAAATATATGCAGAAGTAGTTGCTGTTGCTTTTACAGCGGATGCTTATCACATTACAGCTCCTCATCCTGAAGGATTGAGCGTTTCCAAAGTAATGGAACTTGCATTGGAGGAAGCTGGAATGACAACAGCAGATGTAGATTATATAAATGTCCACGGTACGTCAACTCCTTTGGGCGATATAGCGGAAATAAAAGCTATTCAAAATGTATTCAAGGATGATGCATATAATTTAAATATCAGTTCAACAAAATCAATGACAGGTCATTTACTTGGTGCTGCTGGAGCTGTTGAAGCAATAGCAGGAATTCTAGCGATGAATGATGGATTTGTTCCACCAACGATTAATCATTTTGAAGACGATCCTGCATTTGATTCAAAACTAAATTTCACTTTTAATGAAGCCCAACAAAAGGAAGTAAATAGCGTATTAAGCAACACATTTGGTTTTGGTGGCCATAACGCTTGTTTACTCTTCAAGAAAGTATAAATTATCTATATGATTAATGGTATTCGAAGGTTCTATAACTATTATCTATCCTCTGATAAGCAACTCGCTAGAAGGATAAAGAACGTTACAGGTATAACACCTGCACGAATGCATCTCTATAAACTAGCTTTCCTTCATAAATCAATGAACAATGATGAGAATTATCAAGGAAATAATGAGCGTTTGGAGTATTTAGGAGATTCCATTTTATCAACAATTGTAGCAGATTATTTATATCAAAAATACCCTTCTAAAGACGAAGGCTTTATGACTAAGATGCGTTCTAAGATTGTTAAAAGAAAAACATTGAATGATGTTGCTGATCGGATGGGATTAGATCTCATTCTTACAGATTTTTCAATGGGAAGGTTATCTTCAACTATGCTAGGAAACGCTTTAGAAGCTTTAATTGGTGCTATTTATTTGGAATCTGGTTACGAAAAAACTAGACACTATGTAGTTAGTAATTTGATTCGTAAATACCTAGATATCCATAAGCTAGAAGCAAAAGATGATAATTTTAAAAGTCGATTGCTAGAATGGTGCCAAAAGAACAATAAAACGGTGGATTACCACATGGTAGAGAAATTTAAGTTTGAAAAGCGCGATAGGTTTAGAATAGCTGTTCTTATTGATGGAGAACACATGGGCCAAGCTGAAGATTTTAATAAGAAATCTGCAGAACAATCTGCTTCAAATAAAGCCATAAAGAAATTAGGATTTGAATTGACAAGTCAAAAGTCAACTGAACATATCAATTAATGGATTCACTAACACAGATTGTTCTAGGGGCCTCCATGGGAGAAGTTGTTGCTGGAAGGAAAATAGGAAATAAGGCGATGTTATGGGGAGCAATAGCAGGGACAATTCCAGATTTAGATGTATTCGTGGGACCGGTATTGGGATGGGCAGCAGAAGAAAGTTTAGCTTTTCACAGAGGTATTAGTCATTCTATTTTATTTGCCTTTTTACTTCCTTTACTCCTCGCATGGTATACCAGTTGGTTATATGGGAATGAACATCATAACAAACTTGGAGTGAAGTGGACAACTGGAATTGCAGGATTCTTATTCTTGGGGTTTTGTGGTGTTATTTTGAATGTTATTGCCTATCAAATAGGAGGAATCAATATTTTGTTTTTACTTTTCAGCATAGGCTTAGTATTTTTCTTTTGTTATTTACTTTATAAATCTGCAATAGAGAAACGCCAACAAGATGTGAACATCTCCTACAGTCGTTGGTATTTACTATTCTTTTTAGCAGTTTTAACTCACCCTATTTTAGATTCATGTACAGGATATGGGACACAATTATTTCAGCCTTTTAGTGATTTCCGAGTGGCTTGGAATAATATTTCTGTAGCTGATCCTTTATATACTTTACCATTTCTATTATTTATAATTTTAGCTGCAACTAGAAATAAATACAATAAATGGAGAACAATATTTACTTATGCAGGGATAATCTATTCCTTATTATATATGGGATGGACCTTGAGGAATAAATATATTGTTGATACTGTTTTTCGGGATTCTTTAGCTAAAAATGAAATAAGTTACTCTCGCTATTTGACAACACCTACAATTTTAAATAATGTATTGTGGCACTGTATTGCCGAAAGTGATAAGGTTTATTTCGATGGATTTTATTCGCTTCTTGACAAGAAAAAAGAAGTAAATTTATATGAAATTGAAAAGAATCACGAGTTGATAACCTTACCTGATGATAAGCGAGCCAAAATTATTAAATGGTTTACCAATGATTTCTATGGAGTTATGGTATATGATAAAGATACTATCCAAGTAAATGATCTACGTTATGGTCCGTATATAGAAGGTAAAACCGATAAAAGCACAGATTATATTTTTCCATTTCTATTATACATCGATAGTGAAACTGGAGAATATAAATTAAAGGATCAGTCAGGTCCGCCTGAAGGATCGATGGAAGAGATGTGGACTAATTTGATAGACAGGATAAAAGGTAAATAAATATTTTTCGAGAAATCTGTTTGTTTAATCTAGGTTTTACTACTGCGTAAAAACCTTTTCTCTCAATTTTTTATAATCAATTTTACTGAAATGTCTGGGGTCACGCGGAATTGATGGTTCTATTATAAGCTCATCAAAAACAATCATATTTTCAGTTGCTTTTTTAATTGCAGTTGGTCTATTCATGGAAGTTTCTATTATCAAATACAATTTCCCTTCATTTTCTAATAATGTGCCAATAGGAATTCCTTCTATACTGTTTATAAGATATTCCATTACAAAAGAAGATATGTATTGGTCTCCTCTTTTTATGAGCTGAGAGCATCTACCATTTAAATAAAGTTTTCCTTCAATGTATTTTCCACTGTCTCCAGTTCTATGCCAAACTACATTTCCATCTTTAATCTTATTTAATTTAAACGCTTCCTCGCTATTATAGTAACTATCAAGAACATGTGGACCAGTAACAACGACTTCACCTATTTCGTTTTTTTCTACCTCCCAGTCTGCCCATTTATTGTCACCCAATTCTATTATTTCTTCTGTCATCTTGATAAGTTTTAGTTGGATTTCATAATGAATTCGACCTACATATAATCCATTTTTATCCATCTTTTTCTCTCGAATTAGATCTTTCATGTCAACAGTAGAAATAGGTTCTGCCTCGGTACTTCCATAAGCAACGATACATTCTGAATTAGGTAAGGCAGAAATAATCTTTGATGCTGTATTAGGAAAGACAGGTGCACCTCCCGTCATTAAACGCCTAATTTTCGATTCGCGTATCGCTTTGGTTTTACATAATTTTTCAACAAAGAATGGTGAAGCGATTAGCATAGAAATATTGGCTTTTTTCAAGTCTTTAACTTGTTTGGCAGCATCTAATTTTTGTGGCTTTTTCTGATTGAAGTCAGCTATAAATCCTGTGGCTCCCGTACCCAAAATACTCAATAAAACGATTGGAAGAGTAACTAAGCATTGATCAGTTGGTTGAGATGCAATCTCTTCTTTTAATATTCTGAATTGTTCATACAAGAAGTGATGCGTTCTATTTGCAGCCTTGGGTAATCCCGTACTTCCTGTTGTAAAAGTGATTAATGCTGTTTTATTCCTATCGACGGTAATAAAATCAAAAGAGCCTTTTGTAATATTTTTCTTAATACTAAGTTTCTTTTTAATCGTATAGAATGGTGGTAAAATATAAGCTAACCATATAAACTTTGGTGGGGCAATTATAGCTTGGATATCAACTACTTGCAAGGCTTTTTTAAGTCGTGACCTATCAGACCATTCATCTACAAATACCACTACTGCTCCTATTGAGAAAAGAGCAAGTACTGTTTCATATAACTGGATAGACATAGGAACAAAAACTAGTACTTTGTCACCCTCTTTTATATCTTTTTTTAATAAATACTGTGCTGTAGATTCTACTCCAATAGCTAATTCCCTATATGTTTTTGAAGCACCATTATGGACAATTGCTGTATTTTCTGGAAAAGATTTTACAGTATTAAAAAATATTTCTACAAGGTTTTTTTCCATTATTTTAAAAGTATTTCGTCTCTTATATTGGATAAGTTTTTTCTAAAAATCCTCTTGATCTTAAAAGAGCCAAAATAGAGTTTTATTTTATCCATTAAACTTGGGTCCTCTTTATAGTCTAATGTAAATGTCAACTCACAACCAGATTCATGAATTTTATAAATCTGCTCTGTTAGCAAAACATTACTAGGGATAGATAGATTTTCAAAGTTATAACAACTGAGTTTTCTATATTTATCTGCTTCCACTGCTAATATTTCTTCTTCCCATCTAAATCCTGATTTATCATCTTTAGTATAACATATACGTTTAGAGCCCACCATTCCATCAGGAACCTCTTCACTATTTAAGGTTTCAATAAAGGCAACAAAAACAGACCAAGACTTTGCATTGTCTGAATTTCCCAAGTAAGAATAAACTTCAGCACAAGGTTTTTCAATAACTATTTGCTTTGTGATTCTTTTTTTCGTTGGTTCATGTTCTTCTGTTTTAAAGCTAGAAGTAGATATCAAGAAAATCATACTGAAAAGGATGATTTTTAAAATTGCTAAGGTGTTTTTCATTGGAGTGTAATTTTTCATGTGTACTATTTTAAAGTTAATTCATAAAGTGAGTATTGTCTAAAGACGGAACTATTAAATTTTGCTGAAACATTTCTAGAAGAATTATTTTCCCTCATTAAGGCATGTATGCACGAAACAAATCCATCTTTTTTAGCTTGTTCCATTGCAAGAGAGGAGAGTATGGTTCCCATTCCTTTATATTCTCCATCAATATCTCTAGCAAGTGTTTTTACGATTATTGATTTATGATCTCTGTTAATTAAATCTTGATAAGCAAAAATGAATCCTACCACTTCATTTTTATGTTTTGCTAAAATCGTGTAAGTCGGATTCATAATTTCAAGAACTGGCATCATTTTTTCAACAAACTTTTCTTCACTAATAGGACTGAACAGTAAGTTATGTCGAAATGCTTTATTACATAATGTTGCAATTGATTTGAATTCTTTTTCTGCATTGCTTTTGTCAAATTCATGAAAACTGACTCCATTTTTTTCGTAATGTTGAAAGAGATTGGCAACCCTTTCTTTATTGGTTATAATCGAATCTGATTTTTGAGAATAATAAGTTGCAATTTCCTTAAATCCATATTTTATAAAGAAATCTATGTAATAATTGGGAGTAATTGGTTCAAGAAGAAATGGGGTTGCTTTTGTTTGGTGTGTAAACCGATAAGAATTCCAAGTTGATCCGTTCAAAGGCCCAATTATTGAATGTCCTCCATTTTCTATGATATATTTTTTTGCCGATTCTAAGAGTTGTGTAAAACAATTCATGTCATCAATCGTCTCTATACATCCTATTGTATATAGTTTTTTTTCTTCATTTTGTAAATGCGGGTTGAAGTATACAGCAATTCTTCCAGAACATACACCTTTCTTGTAAACTATAAATCCAATATCTATATATTCAACATCGATAGAAGTTTTTACTTTATATAAAGGATGTTGGAAAGCAAGGAATCCAGGTAAGTTGGAAAACTCAGTCCATCCTTCTTCATTGGGCCTAACTTTTTTAGTCGTATATGTCATAAGCCTAAAATTAAAAGTGTTCCTATGGCAGAGGTAGGAATTAATAGGTTGTCGTATCCTTTAATGCTTATAGCTTCGGTAATTGTTGTTATGAAAGCAATTAAGAAAGATGCGGTAATTGCAAAGAATAATGTACCATCAGTTTTTAAAATAAGCGAAACAGTACTTACGATATAAGCGACAATAAAAAAGCCTGAAGAACCACTGATTGTCTTAGTAATACCTCTTAAATTATACTTTTTATATGGATACTTTTGACCAACTAAAGCAGCAACAGGATCGGCTAAAGCCAAAATTAAAATAGGGATAAAAAAGTAGACATAAGTTTCTCGATAATATTGGAATAAATAACACAAAACTACTACTACCGGATAAAGAATACTTCCTCTGGTTTTCCTTTCTACAGAGTTAACTGACTGAAGTAAATTGAATTTTAAAGTTCCTATGAGAATAAGCCCAAAGCTTCCACAAAGTAAGATCAAGTCTAAGGGCGTTTTTATGTAAATAGGAAAAAAGAGTGCGATAATTCCAGTAAAAACATGGACAAATTTTCTTGTGTATTCTACTTTGACTTTAAACGCATGAAAAGCTATTTCTGCAATCGTAAATAAAACGAGATAGATTGAAGAGAAAATCAGTAAAATCTTCCAGTCAATTGAACGAAAAGCTTCTATTGTAAATAATTCCATAATTCAGTTTTTTTAAGCAATTGAATTTATTTCAATCGATCAATAACTAGTTGCATATAAAAAAATCCTTGATCTCTTTCTGCCCAAGATGCATTGTCTTTTACTCTGACAAAGTCCTTATCAAAAGAAGAAATTTCGCGTTGAACCATAAGATTCCAATACCCAAATCT
>CAYOIL010000030.1:3840-12080 GCA_964403985.1 uncultured Saprospiraceae bacterium | reverse complement strand
GTTAATTCAAAAACCTCTTGATTCATATATTCAAAAATATTAGATAAATTGAATGCATCAAATGTTCCATATTTTTTTGAAACATCTTGTGCATATCCAAATTCTAATTCTAATTTATCTATGTTTTTTTTGATTACATCATAGTTTTCTTTCTGTGCATAAAAAGGAAGGTATTCTCCAAAATTACCCTTTAAGCAATAATGTAACATTGGATTATTTTGTGAATGAACTGAGGATAAATGCTTTGCCGCACTAGCCATAATTGTTTTACCTACATTCGTTTCTACTTGTGCTAAAAAAGCAGGATCCCTTCCTAGCATTCCCATTACTTTCTTACTAAAGAATATTCGAAAAAGCGTTTTCCATCTCCATGAATTCCATTTGTTTTCGAAAAACTTTTTTTGATCTATTTCTGATTTTTTAGCAAACATTTTATTAACTCTTTTTTTGGAGTGAATCCATGGTAGAACTTTCTTTGCAAATGTTCCTAAATACTTTTCAAATTTTCCATTATATATTAAGCCTTCATTGATTTCATCTTGTTTGTTATCCCAATAACTTGCAGCCTCTTTACTTAATGAGCTCCTAAGTAATTCGAATACTTTTAGTCGAGTAGAACTTTCTTTAAATCCAATAAAGGATATAAATTCTTGTTGATTCAATTGCTGAATGGCAACCTTTTTTAACTCGGTCAAATAGAGCTGAACCTTATTTAGATCGACAGCAACGACAAGGGATGGTTCATTAATTAATAGAGCAAACGCATTATCTCCAGCAGAAGAAATAGCTAAAATTTTTTCTCCTTTTTTGGGCGAAAGCCCCTCTAATAATAAATATGGGTCTTCCCAAACATTCGCATAACGGATATAACTGTGGTCAACCTCAGAAAGGTGTTTTTCATTGTTTTTCATGTGTAATTATTTTTACTTGACCTGATGAACCGTCCATCATTACTACATCTCCTGTTTTTAATTGACTTAATAAATTATTAATTCCTACAATACAAGGAATCCCTAGTTCTCTTGCTACAATAGCTGAATGACTTAATAAGCTACCTCTTTCAACCAAAATCGCAGATGCCGTAGGAAATAATGAAACCCAACCTGGGTCTGTGCTTGATGTAACCATAATTCTTCCTTGTAGATCATCGATTTCATCAGGAGAATGTATGACGCACACTTCCGCTTCCACTACACCTGGACAACAAGCTATACCACTTATGTCTCCATCTATTTGTTCCGACACTTTTTTAGTGAAATCAAGCTGATCATAAACGGTTCCTTTTGTTGTAATCCTTTCAGGAACATATTCGTCTGCTTCATACTTTTCATACTCCTTTTTCCTTTTCGTGATCGTTTCTTTTAAATCTTGAATCACACTCGTGCCTAATATAAAATCAAATATTTCTTCTTTCGTTAAATAGAAAATATCTCTGTCATGATCTATGTAGGCTCTTTTTTGAAACTGAACTCCCATGGCAGAAAATATTTCTCTTACAATTCCAAAACCTCTTGTCCTTTCGAATCTTAGATTTTCTCTATTACTTACTAATTCTCTAGTCTTATTCATAAAATACTTAAATAAGATTCTTTTGAAGAATTTGCGCTTTAGCTTTTTCTTTACTAATGCTTGTGCATCATTCCTCATTTTTTCACTTCCAGAATTGTCCATTGCATCTAAAGCTGATGGATTTTTGACATACGATTGTAAGATCTTGATGTAACTGGGTGGATTTTGGGTATATGATATTGTTTCTAGCTTTAGTTCACCCAAGCATCTTTCGCCGAATTTATACAGAAAAGAATCTATCTTTTCTTTTATGGCGATAAATTTTCCTGTTTCTAGTTCCGTCCAAACCTCTTGTGATGTTTTAGCTAAGAAAAGTTCTTTGCAATCTGGGATATTTAAAATCTCTGCTGTAATCTCTAAGCTTTTCCGCATGGGCATGACCGAAATTATATCGTTGCTATGTGCTAATAAATCATTATGTAAATGCGGGTTGTCCTCACCAATCCATTTTATTACAAGCTTTTGAAATACTCCGAAATAAATCATTGCAAAAAAATCATTTACCAATGGTGGATTCCATTTTTTAGTTAGAATATGTTCAAACTCTTTGTAATGATTCATCAATTCTTCAGGATGTAAAGATTTGAAATCAATCGCTTTGTATTCAGCAATAGTCTTGTCAAGAAAGCTTAAAAATTGATCTCTGTGTTTAGGTAAACGCCTGAAAGATTTTATCATTTTAAAAAGAGTCAGCACAATTCGATACCAGGCACTCACTTTACTTATTTGCTCTTCCTTTTCCAAATCAAATTTTTCCTTTACTCCCATCATGTTTTCCATGAAACGAGCATTTATATGATATCCTGGTAGCAGAGCTAATGCTTTATACCAACCAAGTAGATTATAATAAACTCTACCTCTCAATAAACCTAACATATTTTCAAAGACGTCTTTATTCGCTTCTACTTTCTTTTTACTAACACCTAATAATTCCGAAAATTGTCTGTACACGACTTCGTACATATCTCTAATAAATGAAAAGGTAAGTGGGCTAGAAATTCCTGGATAAGACTCTATAATGTTACTATTATCCCATACAATTTTTGTCCCTTTTTTAATAGTAATATTCGTAATAGGTCTGGACTGTAAAATATATAATTTGTCCTTTGAAATAGCCCATTCAACATCTTGAGGGAAGTTGTAAAATGCATTTAGCTTGACCAAAGCTTCTTTCAACTCTTCTAGTTCTTTCGTATCTAAAGATCTAACTTCTTGTTTTTCTTGTGCAACAGAAACAAAATGACTACCTCCTTTATCTGAGGCTTGAACCATCATTTCTGTTTTAGCAACTATTTCTTCCTTTTCTACCTCTCCATTTTTTATATAAAAATTGTCCGCGTTTAATTCTCCAGAAACCAAACCCTCACCTATACCATATACTGAAGATATTAGCATATCATCGGGGTCTTGGGTGATAGGATTTATGCCAAACATAACCCCGGATTTTTCAGAATCAATCATTTCTTGAATAACAACTGCCATTCTTAATGGTGAAGTTATATTATTCTGTTTCCTATAAAAATCTATTCTTTCGGAATAGACAGATTTCCAAACAGCTTTCACTTTATTTATTAATTCATCTTTGGAAACATAGAGGAAGGTGTCAAATTGACCTGCAAAACTATGGTCTTTTCCATCTTCTCCCATAGCTGAAGACCTTACACTTACAAACTTGCTTGTCGAGGGAAATTGATCCATAATAGAATCCAACTCTTCTTGGCTAAATTCGTAAGAATTAATTCTTTCTATTGCGTTCGAAGGCTCACTATTATTAACTACTTTGTCGAAAAATTCTGCTGGAATAATCCTGAAATATGGAACTTTGAAACCATTTTCATTTAATGCTATAAGTTGATCTGCTTTTCCACCATAATCTGTACCTTCAAATAATGTATATTTTTTCATGGCCATTATTTTTTAAAATAAGTATTTCAATAATCCTGGTATTCCACCTAAGGTGGCATACATTATCAATGTCCATACTCCAGATATTATTTCTAATCCTTTTGATGCACTTTTACTTGGTTTTTTTAAATACCTAAAGGCAAAAAATAAACAGATCATTAAAAGTACTGCAAGAATAATATATGAAATGGGATGCAAACTGGCATAATAACAAGCAGCTGCAGCAATACTGGCAGTAATTAGTAGGATTATAATCCATAACCGCGTTCCTTTTTTATAGCCCATCATTCCACTGTACGTTACAACTCCTTCTTTTTCATCAGCGGGATGTTTAAGTTTTCTACCTACCTCTAGAACAATCCCATTGAAATAGGAAACTCCAAAAAAGAATAATAGACCTAAATGAGGCTTAGCTCCATCTAAGTACCAATCTAAACCACTAGCATAAATATCAACTAAAGGAATAATTATCATATGAGATCCGACATAAGCCCACATATTATTATTCAGCCAATCATGTGCAAAAAATTCTACCGTCATTAAGGCTAAATATGCCATAACTATAAAATAAAATAAAAACATGGAAGGATGAACAATTAGAATACAGGCTATCTGAATAAGGACAACTATAATTCCAACGATTTTTAATTCTTTTAATTTAATTAAACCCCGAGGAACAGGTAGCTCTTTTCTGTACTTTGCATCAATATCCTGATCTTTGAATTCATCAAGAATCCGAACCATTAGAAAAAGACATATGGTTGTGATTGTACCAACAATAAAATCATTGATTTCAATAAATCCCTCTTTTCCTCTGCATATCCTACTATAGGCAATAGCTGAAAATGTAAAAATCAATATAAGTGGCCCATGGGCAAGAAATGGAAATCGTTCCTTTTGATATATAAGAAATCGTCTCCAAAAAGGTAAATCTAATTCATTCATGATCTTCCTAGTTTCTTGTGTGCACTAACAAATTGACCACTACTTATTGCCGCAGCTATTGAAAGTTCTCCCGCTAATGCAAGCGCACAAGCTATTTCAGCATATTTACGTGCATTTCCTGGGCCATGGCAATCCATGATTTCTAAACACTCCTTTTGAGAAGGTAAAGAGGTTCCTCCACCTACTGTTCCTACTATCAGATTTGGCATTGTAAGACTTACATATAAGCCACCAGATTTTGTTACTTCAAATCTATTAACAGCGACTGCTGCTTCAGCAATACAAGCAACATCTTGTCCTGTTGCAATAAATAATGCCGTCAATCCATTGGCTATGTGACCTTGAGCCCCTATACTTCCGAGTTGCACAAGTGAAACAGTAGAAGTTCGCCAATAATCAGCCATAACTTCTGGTTCAGATCTTAATACTTTTTGGACAATTTCTTTTGATAGCTCGACTTCAGCAACAACTTTTTTTCCACGAACACTCTGAAATGATTGATAGTTTGATTTTTTGTCTCCTGACAAATTACTTTCAATATAAAAAACCTGAGGTTTAACTGGTGTGTTTTGTAGAATGTAACTACATATTTCACTAGTACAGAAGGTAACCATATTCTGTCCAGCGGCATCTCCTGTAAAAAATTCAAACACGAGGTTTACTTGATTTCCTTCAATATTGGTTTTCCAATTTAGCAACTTTGCATAGTTGCTACTTGATGAGGTTATCTCTTTGAATTTTTCATATTGAACAACTACCCAAGATAAAAATTGACCGACTTCAATAATATTGTTGAATCGAAAAATTGGGCTTCGTTGGACACTCTCTGATATACATACTGATCGAATTCCTCCTGCAATCGTAGAAGCTTTACATCCTCGGTTATAACTTGCGACTAATGCTCCTTCTGTTGTTGCCAATGGGATGTTGTATGGTCCTCTTGCTTCGGTTCCATGAACTAATAAAGGTCCTGCTAAGCCAATTGGCATTTTTGAAAAACCGATAAAATTCTCAATATTACCTTTTACGACTGAGACATCCTCTATTCCTGCATTGTTCGATAAAATCGGTAAATCGTGATTGACTTTTTTTCTTAAGAATTCGAGCCTAATTTCTTGACCCTCTTTCGAATGATGATTTTTTGTGTCAAAATATTCTAATTCGAATTTCTTTTTTTGGCTTTCAATAATTCCTTTGATGTAGCCTTTGTCCTCTATTCGTTTTAATAGATTTTTTAAGTTTCTGAAGTCAGTTGCCATATTATTTTTTTTGTGTGTTAATTCCAAATTATACCTTATAGATTCTCTTTTGAAATTATAAAGCATTGTATGTAAAAAATTAGATGATATAGCGTAGAATGGCTATGTTATATCTAAAAGCTCCAATTAATTCATGGTTTTTGGAACAGTTTCGTTAAGCACAAAATCTATTGTGCATAATTCGGCTAAATAGTGTTTTAAGTTTTCAATTGCTAAATTATAAAAATATTAAGTTTTTCAAATCGAAATAATTACTTGCATATAACGTTTACAGCCAAATGATTTATTTTAGAATAACTAAATTTGTCTGAAAAATTTTAATTAATACACAATGGAAGGGTTTTATTTACACGTAAAAGAAGCGATAGAAATTAATTCTATTCGAAGAAAGCAATACAGTGTTCTATCCAATAAGAAAACCTTATTTTTATCTAATCTATTAATTCTATCGGAAAAGTTCACCCTAATTATGGCTAAGAACTTCGATAAAAAAGCTATCCCATTTAATAAAAGAGGTATAAACATTGTTAAAAACGATTTTGTCCCTATGGACATTCCTACTTATGACCATAAAGTAGATAGGCAGAATGCGTTCACTAAAGTAATTAAGTCTGATGTTTCAAAACGCATGAATACATACGCGAAAGGATTAAATGGTAAAGGTTGGGATGAATCCAAATTATTGGAAGTGGGAGATTTTGGGAAAAAATTATATGATAATATTTTAAATATAGAATCAACTTCAAGCGTTAATTTTCCTATGTGTAAGCATATGATAGAATCAGTTGTTTTTATTGCTAGAAATGGTATTGACTATGCTAAGCAGTCGAATAATGAAACCCTAAATCTATCCCAAGACTTAGTAAAGATCCATAAAATGGCCCTTCAAATGAGCATGTTTGTAGATTCAAATGCAAATAAGTTTCATCAAAATAATATTGGTATTATTTTAAATGATTTGCCTCATATACAGATTTAAACCTTGCTTCTAAAAGGTCAATTAATATTTTACTTTATATTTATTCTATGAATAAAGAAAAATTTAAAGATCCTTACAAAAGAGTTGAACTTCCTAAGGAAAAGGAGTCATTTTTACATTTGGATTGCCCATCTTGTTCTAATAAAATATCTGCAGCCGAAATAAATATCAACGATAAGTTAGCAAAGTGCAATTCTTGTGATGCAGTTTTTTCTTTCGAAAATGCACTGACTTTGCATTTAGAAAAAACAGAAGAACTTAAGAAACCAGTAGGAGTAGATAAAATATATTTTGGGGATGAACTTGAAATGTCTGTTAATCAGCCAATAGGCACATTAGCTGCGATAGGACTTTCTTCAGCTCCTTTTGTATCCTTATTATCTATTCTAGTGTATCTTAAAAAAGATGTAATTGGTGCAGGAATAGTTGGTCTTATTTCTATTATGATTTTTATCTTTTATTTAGTTCGTACAATAAAATCTAGAAAGGATAAGATTTTCTTCAATTGCTTCGAACAAAAATTTAACGTTGAATGGGAAAATGATAAGCTTAAAAAACCAAGATCTTTCTTCCGGAATGAAATGGAACAATTTTATACCACTCGTACAACGAATGGAATAGCTCTGAAAGTAATATTAAATACTTCAGAAGGTCAAGTTCATAAAATTGTTATTGATGGCATGAAATCTGTAATTGAAGTCAAATACTTAGAACAAGAAATAGAGCAGTACTACGGAATTCCAAACAAAAAAGTCTCAAGCGAAATTCAATAGTTTTATTCATTTACAACCACTATTTTGTTTCAAGTTTCTTTTTCAATGCCATCAATTCATCTCGCAATTGAGCCGCAGTGATAAAATCCAGTTCCTTAGCGGCCTTTCTCATCTTGGACTCTGTAGTAGAAACTAATTTTTCCAATTGATCTTTGTCCATGTAAGCAACTATAGGATCTGCCGCAACACTTGGTTCTGAATTCTCGATATAGGCCTTTTTCTTCCCTCTAATATCTAGAATAGAACTCTGTTCTATAATATCTTCCTTCGACTTGAATATTGTCTTAGGAGTAATTCCATGCTCTTCATTATATGCTAGTTGCTTTGCTCTTCTTCGATTTGTCTCATCTATAGTCATTTGCATGCTATTCGTCACTTTGTCTGCATAAAAAATAACTCGTCCATTTTCATTTCTCGCAGCCCTACCTGCTGTTTGTGTTAAAGATCTCTGATTACGTAAAAAGCCTTCTTTATCAGCATCAATAATCGCAACCAAGGAAACCTCTGGCATATCAAGACCTTCCCGCAATAAGTTTACTCCTATCAATACATCATATTCCCCAAGACGTAAATCCCGAATAATTTCTACTCTGTCCATCGTATCAATTTCCGAGTGAATATAGCGACATTTTACATTCAATTTCGCTAAATACTTAGCTAACTCTTCCGACATTCGCTTTGTTAATGTAGTCACAAGCACTCGCTCATCTGCTTCCCTTCGCTTGTGAATCTCTTCTAGTAAATCATCAATCTGATTAATCGAAGGTCGAACTTCTATCGGTGGATCAACTAAGCCTGTTGGACGAACAA
>CAYOIL010000030.1:0-3830 GCA_964403985.1 uncultured Saprospiraceae bacterium | reverse complement strand
CTACAATCTCTCCTTGTGTTAATTCAAGCTCATAATCTCCCGGAGTCGCACTTACATAAATCACTTGATTCGTCAAACCTTCAAATTCATTGTAATTCAATGGTCTATTATCCATTGCTGAAGGAAGTCGGAAACCATGTGTAACTAAGTTGGTTTTCCTCGCTCTATCTCCTCCCCACATCGCTCGTACCTGTGGAATCGTTACATGACTTTCATCTATAACCATCAAATAATCATCAGGAAAATAATCTAATAAACAGAAAGGCCTTTTTCCTGGCTTCCTCCGATCAAAAAACCTAGAATAATTCTCCACTCCACTACAATAACCTAATTCTCGCATCATCTCCAAATCAAAATTAGTTCGCTCATGTATCCGTTTTGCCTCTAAAAACAACTTCTCTTCTTCGAAATAATTTACTTGTTTATGTAATTCATCTTCTATCTCTCTTATGACCATTTTCAACCTTTCCTTAGGAGCAACATATAAGTTTGCAGGGAAAATCGCAGCAGCATCCATTTCTATTATACTCTTTCCAGTTTCGAGTTCTAGTTTCGAAATTTCCTCTATTTCATCCCCGAAAAATGTAACTCTATAGCCATAATCTAAATACGGTAAATTAATATCTACAGTATCGCCTTTTACACGAAATGTCCCTCGTTTAAAGTCTACCTGACTTCTGGAATATAAACCATCTACTAACTTGTGCAAAAAAGCATTTCTACTGATCACTTCACCTTTCTTGATTCGAGTAACTCCTTTCGAATAGTCGTCCGGATTTCCCATCCCGTAAATACATGAAACAGAAGCTACAATTATGATGTCTCGACGACCCGATAATAAACTTGTTGTTGCACGAAGCCTTAGTTTATCTATCTCTTCATTTATTTGAAGATCTTTTTCTATGTAGGTGTCCGATGAAGTTATATATGATTCAGGCTGATAATAATCGTAATAAGACACAAAATATTCCACCGCATTGTCAGGGAAGAATTCACAAAACTCAGCATATAGTTGTGCTGTCAATGTCTTGTTGTGAGTCAAAACCAAAGTAGGTCGCTCTAGTTTTTGAATTACATTTGCTATCGTAAAAGTCTTTCCTGATCCAGTAACACCAAGTAAAACTTGTGCTTCTTCACCAGTATTCACACTATTTACTAACTGATCTATTGCTTCCGGTTGATCGCCTGTTGGACTGTATTTTGATGTAAGATTATATCCCATAAGGTAAATCTAACAAAACAAAAACATCAACGTTTAAAAAACTAAATGGAATTTTGAATTTCGTTAATAAAGCTGAATTATTCGCTAAGTACATAAAAGTAATAGATTCTATACGTCATAATTTGGCTAAAAATCATATATCAGTTTTTTCAATTGAATCGTTTAAGCTACATAGTGTTTAAATCATTATTTTTGCAAAATGAAAAGAATCTCTTCTTATATATTCTTACTGATATTTTTAGTGTCTTGTGTAACGTCACCCAAAGGAACATTCTCGGATCAAGTGACTAATGATACTCCAGATTATAGTAAGGAAGAGAATTGGGCAGCACTTCCTTGGAGAGAAGATTATGCTAATAAAACACCAAATGGATTGACAGAAAATCAAGAGAATGCTGCAGTTGATGTCTTTTATCTATATCCTACGACTTATTTTGGTGAAAAGGAATATACGAGATGGAATGCGCCATTAAAGGATAAAGAAATTAATGATTTTGTTGATGAATATGTAGTAAGGAATCAAGCTACTGCTTTTAATAAAGCAGGTAAAATTTATGCTCCTCGGTATAGACAAGCGCATTATCAGGCTTATTTTCATAAAGATACTACCAGTGCGGCAAAAGCATTTGATCTTGCTTATGAAGATGTAAAGAATGCTTTTGGTTATTATATGTCACATTGGAATAAAGGACGGCCTTTTATATTGGCTTCTCATTCACAAGGTACACCACATATGGCTCGTTTAATTGAAGAGTTCGTAGATGATAAACCTCTACAAAAAAGAATGATAGCTGCTTATTTATTGGGGATTCCAGTGGATTTAGATCGTTATTCTTCTTTGAAAGCATGTAATTCAGCTGAAGATGTCAATTGTTTGATCGGATGGAGAACATGGAAAAATGGAGCAAAACCTAAGCTGTTGAAAAAAGAAGAAGGAAGAAATGTTTTAATAACAAATCCTTTGAATTGGACACAAGACACGTCTTTTGTTGAATCAAATCAACACAAAGGTAGTGTCCTGCTTGACTTTTATGGGGATCCTAAAGCAAATTCGCAAACAGCACAAATATATAAATCTATCTTGTGGACAAATAAACCGAAATATAAAGGCTCCATTTTTTATACCACAAAAAATTACCATCGTGGAGATGTAAATCTTTTCTACATGGACATTCGTGAAAATGCAATGGACAGAGTCAACGTTTTTACAGGTAATAAATAATAACTAGTGGATATTTATAAAAAAAGATCTTATTGGAAATTGATTCTTGCGATTGCTGGAGCAGCTATTGTTGTAATCACCTTATTATATTCCTATTATTTATCTTCAAATCTTGCTAAAAACGAAGATAAAAATGCTCGATTATATGCTTTGGCATTGAATAATATGTATGAAGATACAGACTTAAATGCGAGTTTCGAATTGGAAGGAGAAATTACTTTGAATAATGCAATACCTACTATAGTTGAAAGTGAAACTGGAGATCTTGTAGGAATAAATTTTGGCGAAAGCCAAAATAATGATCAAGAATATCTGAGATCTGTTATTGAAAAGCTTGAACAAAATGGATTTGAACCGATAAAAGGGGATGGTTATGCTAAAAGAATCTATTATACGAGAACAAAGTTATATCGACTCATTCAATATTACCCATATATTCAAATGTTAATGGTTATTTCTTTTGTAACTTTTGGTTATCTCGCATTCGGTCGAAGTAAAAAAGCTGAACAAAATAGAGTGTGGGCTGGTATGGCAAAAGAAACTGCACATCAACTGGGAACTCCTATAAGTGCTATTCTTGCATGGTTAGAAAACTTAAAAATGACAACCAATGGAAATGAAATGCAAGATGAGATTATTAAAGAACTTGAATATGATGTTAATAGACTAGAGCTTGTTGCGGATCGTTTTTCTAAAATTGGATCTAAACCTGAGTTAATTAAAACCAATGTAGTTGATGTACTTGATGATATCAAAAACTATATGGCAAAAAGAGCTCCTCGCCGTATGAAATTTACTTTTCCAGATTTAAATTCTACTCCTATTTATGCTGATTTGAATGTGCATTTATTTACTTGGGTAATGGAAAACTTAATACGGAATGCACTTGATTCTATGGGGAGTGATGGAATGATTTCGGCCGAATTAGCAGTAGATGATAATATGGTTGTTATAGATCTTAGCGATACGGGTAAAGGGATTCCGAGTAATAAATTTAAAACAGTTTTTCAACCAGGATACTCCACAAAGAAAAGAGGGTGGGGGCTTGGATTGAGTTTAGTTAAAAGAATAATTGAGAATTATCACAATGGAAAAATCTTTGTGAAAAAATCAAAAATTAATGAAGGTACGACGTTTACGATTCGACTTCCTAAAGCTGAATAGACCCCTGATTTTAGGTCTATTATGTTTTATTTCGGGAAGTTTGTGGGGGCAGGAAATTAAAATTACCGATAAGGAAGGAATTCCTCTCATTGGTGTATTTGTCTATTCGTCGGATAATCAATTTGCAAAAACTTCCGATGAGAATGGACGTGTTGTTTTAGATGAAACTATAGCTTATCCATTAACTTTTAAATACCTAGGGTTTAAGCAACTTCAATATTC